>CAYJKW010000132.1:0-1514 GCA_964370765.1 uncultured Oscillospiraceae bacterium | reverse complement strand
AAATGTAAAAACGCCGGCATTTAAGGGCACGCAAGAGCAGATAAACACCCTTAAAGAGCGTATCTCCGAGCTTAAATCGGACCCAGGTGCGTTAATGCCAGCACTACAGATTGCACAGGACATTTTCGGCTATCTTCCGATTGAGGTTCAGCGTGTGGTATCGGAGGAATTGGATAAACCTTTAGCTGAGGTTTATGGAGTTGTAACTTTCTACTCCCAGTTCTCTTTATTACCAAAGGGTGACTATAAAATTTCAGTATGTCTTGGTACTGCGTGCTATGTTAAGGGCGCAGGAGATATATTTGATAAACTAAGCCAGAAGCTTGGAATCGGAAACGGCGAATGTACAGAGGATGGAAAGTTCTCGCTAGATGCATGTCGCTGCATCGGTGCTTGTGGTCTTGCACCTGTTCTTACAGTTAATGAGGATGTTCATGGTCGCCTTGGTGTAGACGATGTAGATTCAGTACTTGCAAAGTATAACCTGTAACAGCTATGCAGGAGTTATCGCTTAATGTGCTTGATATAGCACAAAATTCGGTTAAAGCAGAGGCCAAAAGGGTTGATATAGAGTTAGAGGAAAAGCAGGGCTTTTTATCCATAACTATTAAGGATGACGGCTGTGGAATGACCCCCGAACAGGTTGCAAATGTAACCGATCCCTTTTTTACCTCCAGAACCACCCGTGCAGTGGGGCTTGGGGTTCCGTTTTTTAAGATGGCAGCCGAACAAACCGGCGGTGAGTTTAGTATAGACTCAACCGTAGGTGTAGGCACCGTTGTAACGGCAACCTTTAACACAGCACATATCGACTGCCTACCGGTAGGCAACATGGCCGATACTATCTTTACGCTTATAAGCTGTAACGAACATATGGATTTTTTTTACAGCCATAAAAGCACAAAAGGGGAGTTTGCCTGTGATACGGTGCAGCTGAAAGAGATGCTGGATGGGGTGCCGCTTAGTGAACCGAGCATAGCGAGTTTTTTGCGTGAATATTTTAAAGAGAATATAGAGGGAGTGAGTTTATGAAAAGTTTAGAAGAACTAAAGGCTCTGCGCGAGAAGGCAAAACAGTCCATCGGCGTTCGTGACGATGGCGATGGCAACTACCGTGTAGTTGTTGGTATGGCTACCTGTGGTATTGCTGCCGGTGCACGCCCAATTCTTACCGGTTTTACCGAGGAAGTTGCAAAACGTCAGCTAACTAACGTAACAATTGCACAGACAGGCTGTATCGGAATCTGCCAGTACGAGCCGGTTGCAGAGGTTTTTGCACCAAACGGCGAAAAGACAACATATGTTAAGCTTTCGGCTGATATGGTAGCAAAGATTGTAAGCGATCACCTTGTTAACGGCAACCCCGTGTCCGAGTACACTATCGGCGCCAACAAATAGTTTTTAAGCAGTAATCCTAAAACGACCGACACGCTCACTGCGGCGGTTAGGATGTGTAAAATAAATTCGTGAGCGGAAAGGCTAATGGTGCTTTTATATGTATCGTTCCCATGTATT
>CAYJKW010000131.1:0-1695 GCA_964370765.1 uncultured Oscillospiraceae bacterium | reverse complement strand
TAGATACCGATAGCGATATAAAGTTTAGCTGTATCCACCGCACCATGAAAAAAACTTTCCTGCTTAATACGGCGCTTATGCTGTTTGTCTGCCTTCTAAACCTATCACAGCTAATCATTAACCCGGTGGAGGTGCTTGTCAGCAGTAATATGATTATTGCTATGGTTTTATTCTCGTTGCTTTTCGTAATAATGGGTATAGATTTTATCGGCTACTGGGTTTGGTATTTTAAATGCAAAAAGGCCATAAGGGAGGATAACCCACTACCCGGCACCACCTTTAAAACCTACTACCGCTATTTTAATCCGGTGCTTTACGGAATAACTTTTGTGCTTATTATCCTGATGTTAGCCTTTGTTCTACCAAACGAAACGCTACGCCCATTTGTGCTTTTAAACGGCGGCATGTTTATTGTTATATTTATACTGGCCACCCTGCTACGAAAATTTTTAAAACGGCAAAACCTCGGTTATAAATCAAGTTTTACCATATTTATCATAGCCATAGTGGTTGCGGTATCGGTGCAGAATGTTCTGCTTGTAAACTATATCTTTAGCAGGGACATTACCGAGGGGGAGGATGTGTATACCATTCAGGCACAACATAGGGAGATAGCCATCTACAACGACGATATCCCCCTAACGTTAGAGCAGCTCGGGGTAGAGGTTTTAGAGGTTAACTCCTATAACATTATAAATAACAGCAGCTCCTTTTTAGTAGAGCGGATAGATGCAAGCCAGCGAAGTTATGATAGCGAGGGGGCTTACGGGCCGGAGTTTAGCTATGTAGTATATAAAACCGATTTTAGCGCCATATCAAAGATAATACTAAACGATAGCATGACAAGGTATGATTTTTATAACTACGAGCCGATAGATGCCACCCCATGGGCCGCCGAGCTTGCCTACCAGATATACAGCGGTGTAGATGCAAGAAACAGCTATATAATAGTAAAAGATAATAATATAGCTATTATTCACCTAAACGATATAGAGGCAAACGATGCACAAAAGCAGGCGATAACCGAGAGTTTATTATAATGGCAAAAACTCAATAAACCTGTAATTTTGAATTTCGACAACAAAACAAAAACCCCCGTTTTACCGGAGGTTTTTGTTTTGTAAGATTTTTCTTAACGTAGGAGCTGAAGAACCGATTGTGGCTGTGTATTAGCCTGTGCTAACATTGCCTGTGCTGCCTGTACAAGAACGGTGTTCTTTGTGTAAGACATCATCTCTTTTGCCATATCGGTATCTCTAATGCGGCTCTCTGCTGCTGTTAGATTCTCGGTTGTTACACCAAGGTTGTTGATTGTGTGCTCTAGACGGTTTTGTGCTGCACCAAGTACTGCACGCTGTGTTGATACACTTTCAATTGCAGTGTTAATGGTTTCGATTGCATTCTGTGCACCTGTTAATGTGCCAATATCAACGCCGTCTATTGTAAGAGCAGCAGAATCCATAGCTGTCATATCTACAGCGATTGCCTGTGCGGATGTATCACCGATCTGTAGGGTGATTTGTGTAGCAGAGCCATCAAGTAGATTTGTACCGTTAAAGTTGGTATTTTCTGCAATACGGTCAATTTCCTCGATTAGAGAATCAATCTCTTTTTGTAGCTGGGCACGGTCTGTATCTTCATATGTGCCGTTTGCTGCCTTTGTTGCAAGCTCTACCATACGGTTTAACATGCTGT
>CAYJKW010000130.1:0-1916 GCA_964370765.1 uncultured Oscillospiraceae bacterium | reverse complement strand
TTTTATATAATTACTTTTGCTGCATTTTTAATTTTGAAGTTAGGAGATATACTATGGCGGTTCCAAAGAGAAAACTATCAAAGGCACGTCGTGACAAGCGTCGTTCGTCGGTATGGAAAATTTCCGCTCCGACTCTTGCCTCATGCCCAAACTGCAAAGAGAAAAAACTACCTCATCACGTTTGTCCTTCCTGTGGTCAGTACAAGGGAAGAGAAGTAATTAAGGTCGAGAGTTAATTTTTATTATCAGGGCAACTAATCGGGCTGTGGCAAGGCTGCTTTGCGGCATTTGCTACAGCCCGTTATTTTTTTTATAACGGAGATTACTTTGGTAATAATTAAAGACATCGAAAAGGGTTCTGCCGCACATCGTGCCGGAATCCTGCCCGAGGAGAAACTTATAACTATAAACTCAAAGATTATCGAAGATAGTCTTGATTATGGTTTTTATTGCTATGCATCAAAACTTGTAATAGAGCTGGAGGGAAGAACAGTCACGATAAACAAGGACGAAGCCGAGCCACTTGGCCTTGTCTTTGAGGGTGATCTTTACAACGGTAAGCGTAGCTGTAAAAACCGGTGTGTGTTCTGCTTTATCGACCAACTACCATCCGGTATGAGAGAGTCGCTTTATCTTAAGGACGATGACGAAAGATTGTCCTTTTTGATGGGGAACTATATTACACTTACCAATCTAACCGATCGCCTTATCGACCGTATTTTGCAGATGAAATTTTCACCGCTTAATATATCGGTACACAGTATGGATCCACAGCTACGATGTCAGATGATGTGCAATCCGGCTGCAGGAGAGGCGCTATCGCTTATCCCCCGCTTTGCAAAGGCCGGTATATCGATGAATATACAGCTTGTTCTATGTCCCGGACTTAACGATGGCAAGCAGCTGGAATACAGTCTATCACAGCTTGAAAAGCTTTATCCTGCAGTACAGAGTGTAAGTGCAGTGCCGGTGGGACTTACAAGGTTTAGGGACAGCCTATACCCCCTTACTCCGTTTAACACCGATACAGCTTTGCATAATCTTCAGATAATTGAGCGTTTTGCAAAGGAAAGTCTAAAGAAAAACGGCACACGATTATTTTTTGCATCGGATGAAATTTATCTACTGGCCAAAAAACCCATACCACCCAGACGTCACTACGAGGATTTTTTACAGCTGGAGAACGGTGTTGGCATGTGGCGTAATTTTTACGATAAAAATAAAGGTCGTTTTCATCGAATGGGCGGAGGGTTTGATCTTGCAACCGGGGTTCTTGCCACGCCGCTTATGAAGCAGATGTGTGAATCCCTAACCGATACACATGTGCACACCGTTGTTAACGACTTTTTCGGACACGGAGTTACTGTTGCCGGCCTATTGACCGGACAGGATTTAATCGCACAGCTAAAGGGTAGGTTAAAGACAGGCAAACTGCTGATTCCTGCCGAGATGCTTAGGGCACAGGGCGATATTACACTTGATGATATGACACCACAACATATATCAAATGAGCTGGAGACCGAGATAGTGGTGTTTGAATAGTCATACAAACTGAAAGGATTTATATATGCCAATAGTAGCCGTGGTCGGCCGACCGAATGTCGGTAAAAGCACACTTTTTAATAAGCTGTGCGGCCGTCGTCTATCCATAGTGGAGGATACCCCGGGTGTAACACGAGATAGAATATTTGCCGAATGTGAGTGGTTAGGTAAAGAATTCACCCTAATCGATACCGGTGGGCTTGAACCAACCTCCGGTGATAGTATGTTAACCGAAATGCGCCTACAGGTTGAACTTGCTATCGATTGTGCTGATGCAATAATATTTGTGACCGACGGTCTTACCGGACTTACCGCAACGGATTCCGATATTGCCGATCTTTTGCGTCGCAGTAAAAAACCGATATTTGTTGCAG
>CAYJKW010000129.1:0-1997 GCA_964370765.1 uncultured Oscillospiraceae bacterium | reverse complement strand
AATTTACAGCAAAGCTATCTTTTTTCGACAATTTCAAAAAAGGTCAATGAATATAAAGCTGCAAACCCTGACAGCGAGATAATACGCCTTGGAATAGGTGATGTTACACTGCCACTTGCTCCTGCTATTGTAGAAGCCATGAAAAAGGCTGTTGATGAAATGGGCGACAGTGCGACCTTCAAAGGTTACGGCGAAGAGCAGGGGTACGAGTTTTTAAGAAATGCAGTGGCAGATTACTATAGCAAAAAAAATGTTTCACTCGCTATTGATGAAATATTTATAAGTGACGGAGCAAAAAGTGATCTTGGTAATATTCTTGATGTTTTTAGTGCCGAAAACTCGGTATTAATTCCAAACCCTGTATATCCGGTGTATGTAGACACAAATATCATGGATAATCGTAATATTATATTTATGGATGGTAATATCGAAAATAACTTTCTGCCTATGCCGCAGGAGGGCGTTGTGGCAGATATAATCTATCTTTGCTCGCCTAACAATCCTACCGGTGCAGCTTACACCAAGGAGCAGCTAAAGATCTGGGTAGATTATGCCCTTGATAATGATGCAGTAATTTTATTTGACGGTGCATATGAGGCATTTATTACCGACAAATCATTGCCTAGCAGTATCTATCAGATAGATGGTGCTAAAAAATGTGCAGTTGAATTTTGCTCACTTTCCAAAACTGCAGGATTTACCGGAACACGCTGCGGCTACACAGTTGTGCCAAAAGAGTTGATGTTTGATAATGTTGCATTAAATTCACTCTGGCTTCGCCGCCAGACTACCAAATTTAACGGGGTGCCCTATATTGTGCAGCGTGGCGCCGAGGCTGTATTTAGCAGCGATGGCAATGCTCAAATCATGGAAAATATTAACTACTACCTTGAAAATGCAAAGATAATTACAGCTGCTCTAACTGCTAAAGGTGTACAGTTTACCGGTGGAGTTAATTCCCCCTATATCTGGCTTAAATGCCCTGACGGAATGACCTCGTGGGATTATTTCGACTATCTACTTAACGAGTATAATATTGTGGGCACTCCGGGAAGCGGTTTTGGATCTGCCGGCGAGGGATATTTCAGGCTAACAGCCTTTGGTGACAGGCAAAATATTATAACTGCAGTAAAAAGAATTACCGAATAAATAAAAAAAGGGTTGACATCCTCTTTTTTATGTGATATACTGCATAGCATAGACAGCAAAGACGCTGTGGGAATTTATCCCGCAGTGTCTTTTTTTGTTATTAAACCAACAGAAAGGAATACTTATGAAGTACTGTACAAAATGCACCATGCCGGACACAAGACCAGGAATAACATTTGATGATAACGGGACATGCTCCGCATGTAATCACTATGACAATCGTAAAAATGTTGATTGGGAAAAACGCTTTAAGGAGTTAGAGGCATTATGCGATAAGTATCGCGGATGTAACGGCCCGGGAGGTTATGATTGTGCAATTGCTGTTTCCGGTGGTAAGGATAGTCACTTTCAGGTTTATATGTTAAAAGAGGTTATGGGTATGAACCCGATACTCTTTACGGTAGAGGACAACTTCCCGATGACCGATGCCGGTGTTCACAACCTAAAAAACCTAAGCGAAACGTTTGGTTGCACACTCATAAGCTGTAAACCGAACATAAAGGTACAAAAGGTTCTGATGCGTAAGTTCTTTGAGCAGTACGGCAAACCAACCTGGTATGTCGATAGGCTGATTTATACATTCCCACTGCACATGGCGCTAAAGTTTAATGTTCCAATGCTGTGTTATGGAGAGAATGTCAGCTACGAGTATGGTGGTTCTTCCGACGAGGAAACATATTCGGCAAAGGCACAGATAAACAACGGTGTTGCGGTTGGCATAGACACCTCTGAGCTTATAGGAGATGGCGTTACCGAAAACGATTTAAGCCTTACAATCGCACCAACCGCCGAACAGCTAGATAAGCTTGA
This sequence comes from uncultured Oscillospiraceae bacterium, assembly GCA_964370765.1. Lineage (GTDB taxonomy): Bacteria > Bacillota > Clostridia > Oscillospirales > Ruminococcaceae > CAYJBH01. The sequence goes on along the minus strand of CAYJKW010000129.1, from coordinate 38 downwards.
CCCGTTCTATCTTTCCTACTTTTTACCTTGGGATAGCT
>CAYJKW010000128.1:0-2258 GCA_964370765.1 uncultured Oscillospiraceae bacterium | reverse complement strand
TACTTGGTGCTATGGGATATATCTGCGATATTACATTAACCCCACAGGATGATAACAACCTACAGCTAACCGTTTACAACTATGAAAGAATGCCGGTAAATCAGGTGCTTTTAAACCTAACAACGATGGAGATTACCGAAACACAGCCGGTTTTATAATAAGCATAAAATAAGAGGGAGATATTATGATAGAAGATATTTTAAGATATAACGAGGAATTTGTGCGTAATAAGGAATACATTCCCTACTCCACCACAAAATACCCCGATAAAAGGCTTGCCATACTATCCTGTATGGATACAAGGCTTACCGAGCTTCTGCCGGCGGCGCTGGGCATAAAAAATGGCGATGCAAAGATTATAAAAAACGCCGGCGGTGTAATATCACATTCGTTTGGCAGTGTAATGCGAAGCCTTTTAATATCGGTTTACGATCTAAACGTAAACGAGATTATGGTTATAGGCCATAACGATTGCGGAGCACAAAAATTAAACAGCGAAAATATGATAGAAACGATGTTAAGGCGTGGCATCTCAATGCGCGATATGGAGGTACTGCGATACAGCGGTGTTGATTTTGAAAAATGGCTTGCAGGTTTTGATTGTATCGACGATTCGGTACGAAACACCGTAACCCTACTAAACGGGCACCCCCTAATGCCAAGCGATGTGACAATAAGGGGCTTTATAATCGATGTTGCCACAGGTAAACTAAAACCGGTTAACCCCTAAATGATGGGAATAATATTCAGGCGGTAAATAAGGTAAGGAGGTAAGGTTTGCATAAGGTTACGATTATAGTTCCTGTATATAACACACAGGAATTTTTACAAGATTGTATCTTAAGCATAACATCACAAAGCCACAGCGATATTGAACTAATTCTGGTGGACGATGAAAGCACCGATAACAGCCCTAAAATATGTGATGATTGGTCAAAGAAAGATGCACGTATTAAGGTAATACATCAAAAAAACAAAGGGGCTGCGGCTGCCAGAAACGCCGGAATAAAGGTTGCAACCGGCGAGTTTATATCCTTTGTTGACTCGGATGATACGATAGAAAAGGATATGCTTAAACACTGCATAGAAAAAGCTACTAAAAGCTGTGTAGACATAGTTAATTTTGGATACACCCTTATATATGACAATCATAAAAAAAATGTAACCTGTCCGGATTTTGTCTGCCATGCAAAAAATTTGGATGACAAATTGTTTTACAGCTATTTTATAACATGGTATGCATTTTTATGTGTAACCAAACTATATCGCAGATCATTTTTATCCGATAACGCACTATTATTCCACGAGGGGGTTATACTAGGGGAGGATAGTGATTTTGTTATGGAATGTTTTAAATCAAATCCATATATAGTTAATCTATCGGATTGCTATTATAACTACTATAAACGAGCTACTGATAATGTAACATCTGCATACTACCGTAACCTTGGGCAGGAACAATACGATAGCTATTGCAAAAAAAACATATTTTTTAAATCACTTGGATATAGTTTTAGCTATGATATAGATGGTAGCTCGATAAAAAAGGATATCGGCCTTTTAGAGTTTCAAAGTCTAAACAATATTAATCTGCCGTTAAATCTTCAGCAACATTACACCGAGCTTAAATCACTGTTTAGTGATAGTGTAAAAAAAGATGGTGTTATATCGGCAGCTATAAAACCCGTGGGTAGGTTAGATTATCTTAGCTCTAAAATCAGCGTTTTTTTAATAAAATCTCGATTTATTCTTTTACTTACACTTTTTATTCGATTTAAAACATATATAATAAAAAAAATTACACAAGGTATAAACAGCTAACCTAAACCTGCACGCAGGGCACTTTATAACTACAACTCAAATCTTAGTTGCTATATTCTATTCCGTTTAATTTTATCATAATCAGAAAAAGCACCCTAACCAATCCGGTCAGGGTGCTTTGAAATATTGTAGTTAAATTACTTAACGCTGTCCATATGGGAAATTAGGTCAAGAACCTTGTTAGAGTAACCCCACTCGTTATCGTACCAAGCAACAAGCTTTACAAACTTATCTGTTAGTGCGATACCTGCTTTAGAATCAAAGATAGAGGTGTTCTCGTCGCCGATGAAATCGCTGGATACAACGTCCTCATCAACATACTCAAGTACGCCCTTCATCTCGCCATTTGCAGCTGCCTTAACTGTAGCGCAAATTTCGTCGTAGGATGCAGGTTTCTCAAGGTTAACTGTTAGGTCAACAACCGAAACGTCAAGTGT
>CAYJKW010000127.1:0-2264 GCA_964370765.1 uncultured Oscillospiraceae bacterium | reverse complement strand
TCTGTAACATGTGTGGTTGGGATACCGATTGTAACGTTGCAAATGTAGGCTGTATTGTAGGAACGCTTGTAGGGATAGAGGGAATTGGTTATGAGAAGTGGATTAAACCACTGCACGATCAGCTAACAGCCTCCAGCGTTATTGGCTATCTTAACATGAATGATATCTCTAACACCGCACTATATATGGCGAATCTTGGCTATATGGTTGCAGGGGAGGAGATGCCACAGCAGTATAAAAAATTACTGTCAAACGATGTAAATTGTCATTTCGCACTGCCGCACGGCACCCACTCGATGCGGGTTGCACCGGTTAACTTTGATGCCGCTAAAACACTGGAACATAATCTGGTTGTCGAACCGGTAGGGGAGTTTGAGGGCAGATTAAAGATGGTAGCACATCCGCTAAAGACAGGCGAGAGTATTAAGCTTTACAAGAAGACACATCACAACCACAGCGATTTCCATGATGGCAGATATGAGCCGTCATTCTCGCCTTTAGTATACCCCGGTCAGACAGTACACTGTAACGTAACTTTACCTAATATTACTACCGCAAAGGTTAAGGCTTGCTTATATGCGGCGGATAAAAACGGTGAGGGGGTGCTTAGATCAGATTTTATTACACTTAACCCCGACGAACAGACAAAGATGTCCTTTAAGATTGAGGGCGCAAAGCCGATGTGTATCGAGGAAATTGGTGTAGAGCTGATAGTATTTGAGGCTATTGCAAAGGGCGAGGCAGTGATTCTTTATCTGAACAGCCTATATGTAAACGGTGCACCGTGCTACACAATCGATTTTAGCAAGGAAGGTATAGATTTTTGGTCTATATATCATGAGGAGGTAACACAGTTCTCGCACCTAAAGGGTTTGTGGTTCCTTGAAGATGGTAAACTATCGGGCGGCTGTTTTGACTACGGTGCCGCATATACCGGGCACTACTATGCAGGCGATGGAAAGATAGCTACTACAATAATACCTAAGACAGGTAAGGGGCATGGTGTTCAGTTTAGGGTAAGGGGCGCAATTAGCCACTACTACACCGGCTTTACAGATACAGGAAAGTTAAGTCTGCTAAAGAATAGTAACGGATACCAAACATTGGCGGAGGCAGATTTTGACTGGGAGATCGACAAAAGCTATGACCTAACGGTGGTGATGCAAGGAAATCGTTACACGGTAAAGGTTAATGATAAAACCCTAATAGAATACCAAGATAATGAAAACCCGTACCTTTACGGTTGCTTTGGTGCTGCTGTAATGGATGGCAGTAGATGTATGTTCGAAAAGATTAACGTTGAGATGGTATAGGAATTACCGAAGCTTAACGATTGAAAAAGAGTTTTCAACCATACAAGCTAGCTTTCGCTTATATTTTATCTACCCACACAGTTAGTTTGTGTTAAACTATGCAATATTAACACATTTGCCGATTTTGCAACAAATTTTCTAACATTTTATATTAAATAATGTGCCGTTCGACAAAAATATATTATTACAAAATGTTTACAAATCATTGACAAACCAACATTAGTAGACTATACTTAATTTATCGTTGTATTTTGGAATGTTGGATGAAACTTGATTATCAGATAGTTGAGCGTGCAAAATCCGGCGATGAAGTCGCACAGCAGGCGGTGCTTGCCGCTGCATCCGGAAGGATACATTATCTTGCGTTATACTATTCAGGCCTTGGCCTTGAATATGATGACCTTGTGCAGGAGGGGCTTATCGGTCTTTTCTCAGCCATAGAGCGCTATGAGCAGAGGGAGGACGTTCAGTTTTCTACCTATGCCTATAGATGTATCACAAACGGTGTACTTATGGCTGTACGCAGTGCAGGCAGAAAAAAACACCTGCCATTAAATTCAGCGCAAACATTAACCGATACGGTGCCGACCGTAAGTACCGAGCAGTTGGCTATTAATAACGAGCAATTTCAAATATTACAAAGGCGAATTAACGAGGAGCTTACAGAGCTTGAAAAGCAGGTGCTTTTTGCATTTCTTGACGGGGTTGATTACCGATGCATAGCAAGGCAGTGTAATATTAACATAAAGGCCGTAGACAACGCATTATATCGGGTGCGCAGAAAATTATCACAAAGGATTTAGGCAAAAGTTGCCTGAACATAGAGTCCGAATAGAAAAACCGATCACCGGGACAGCTGTCGGGCACACAAACCCCCAAAGGAGAGAGACCCATGTTTGAAGACAAGACCTTAGTATGCAAAGAGTGTAATGCCGAATTCGTATTCACATC
>CAYJKW010000126.1:0-2269 GCA_964370765.1 uncultured Oscillospiraceae bacterium | reverse complement strand
TTTATGCACGTGGTGTGGGCGTTGAGTTTGCGAGAGACACAAATGTTGCTACCACTGAGGGTGTTAGGTATGCGGTGGATGACAACGCTTTACAAAATACGGAAGCACTTGGCAATCTTACACCTTTAACATACAAAGAATATCAAAACCTTACATCAAATAGCAATGCAAATTATGTTCATGGTTATAATTCTAACCTTGATAGTTTTATTAATGATGCCTTTACTAATCCACAAAGCCAAAATAAAACTTTATACATAGGAAAAATTCCACAAAATGTAGCTCAAACAATAAAAAATCTTTCTAACTCGGATGTAAGCAACTATTCGGTAGTTATAAGAAATGGTGAAATTAATAAAATATTTAACGACCACGGCTCTGATTTAACAGAAATACCAAGAGGGCAAATAGCCGTTACTCCAGAAATTTTAGCTAAAATAAGCGAGGTAATTAGTAATCCTGATAAAATCACCATTAAAAAAAGCACAAATGACAATAAAACAGTTTTAGACTTTGAAAAAAGAATAAACGGATACGCTATTGCAACAGAAGTTATATCGGATAAAAGAAAAACCCTTCGACCAATTACCTTTTATGTTATAAACAAAAAGAACCCTCCCACAATAAGCAATGCAAACAGCCTTGCCGGCAACGTCCAAAACGAAAGTGGTACGGATTCTGACACCACTATACCACAATCAAACTCGGATGTCAAGTATTCCCTCGACAGCACCGGGAGGAGCTTAACACAGGCACAGGCGGAATACTTCAAGGATAGCAAGGTAAGGGATGCAGAGGGGCGGTTAGAAACTGTTTATCATGGTACACCTAATACCTTTACCGAATTTAATTACAACAACATCGGTTTAAATGGTACCGCAATGGGTAAAGGGTTTTACTTTGTTAACAATAAAGACTTTGCATCCGGATATACTACAGAAAACGGAAATATAGTCGAGGCTTACATAGATATTAAAAAGCCACTGTCAGAAACTAAAAAAACCATAACAAAGGCAAAACTACGTAGGTACATAGATGTTCTACACAAGACAAAGGAAACTCGTGGAGATTCCGGCATAGTTTGGGATTATGGCGATATAAATTCTGATGGATATCAAGGTGTGCTTACAGAAGCTACAAACATGACCTATGAATACAACGACAATGATGTAGCAATGGTTAACGAGATATTAAATGTAAATGGTGGGAATTTTATTGAAGATTTCACCATACTTAAAAACACTTTGGGGTACGATGGGATTATACAGAGTCAAGATGCAAACACAATTTATATCCCGTTTTTACCTAACCAAATAAAAAGCACTGACAACCTAAACCCTACAGAGAATGCGGATATACGGTATTCGTTATCAAGCGACCAACAATCCCAACTTGACACCCTCGCAGAGGAGCACAAAAAAAGAGTTGAGCAAATTGGTAAACAGCCTTTAAACCCACAGGATAAAGATAAGCAGATAAAAGCCGAGGGGATGAAGTATTCCGCCGCACAGCGAGAGATACGGCAGGGTGATAGCTTAGAGTTTGTTGAAGGTGGTTTGACTGAAAAAGAGCTACGCAAAAAAATAGACCGTCTTAACACAAATTACAAGGGTAAGGTTGTGCAGACGGTAGACGGAGAGACCGGAACGGTACAGGGTACTGCATTCGGCAATATTAGGGTTGCCATGGAGGACGGCAGTGTAAGAAGTTTTAAGCCGGAACAGATAGTTGAAAACAGAATACCATATCCCACCGCAAAGCAGATTGATAACGGATTTGGCAATGTTACCATCACCGACAAAGACGGTAGCACCCGGAATATAGCACCGGAAGGAATACCGCTCCGCACTACTGACACTCTTCCCGATAATGTAACGGTTGTTGAAGATGAGGTGTTAAGTGATAAATATATTCAATTTCAGCTTAATAATGGGCTTGCCATGGTACAGGGTAATTTAGATTTTGACCAAGGTACCGCAGATATAGTTTATTATGATAAAGGCAAGAACTTTTTAAGTGAAACAGACTTAAGGGCAATAACCGAGGATGTTGCAACCTATCTTAAAGGTAAGGATATAAAAACCGTGCTTAACAGCAGAAAGGATTATATATTAAACACAATTCAAAAAGAATTGGCAAACTCCGGATTATTTGCGGACGGCAATGTATTGATAGAAGATTATAACGACTTTGAGCCTAAACCTGTTGACATTCCATACGAGGGTAGAGTAAAGCGACCGCCTACCTCTACAGTAGATAGAAACGGCAA
>CAYJKW010000125.1:0-2334 GCA_964370765.1 uncultured Oscillospiraceae bacterium | reverse complement strand
CCGTAAAAGCCTCTTGCCTCATCCTGTACAAGCGCACTGGGGCAGGTTGCCGTTGTTCCCACGGTGCTAAAACCGTCCGGTAGCTCGGTTATATAATCGGTATGGCTCATCCAGCAGATTTCGTTAGCAGCTATATCGCCCTTTAAAAGCTTACTTTCTGCCACAAAGCTTACCTCTGCCTTGCCGTACTCACTTTTATCGCCGGCACTGCCCACCTTGCCGCCAAGTGTAACAGCCATAAGCTGGCAACCATAACAGATTCCCAGTATAGGCACACCAAGCTCAAATATCTTCGGATCACATTTTGGTGACTTTTCGTCATAAACGCTGTTCGGCCCACCTGTAAAAATTATTCCCTTAGGGTTTTTAGCCTTTATCTCTTCAATAGATTTATTCCACGGCATTATTTCGCAATATACGTTTTCCTCACGCACCCTACGAGCAATAAGTTGGTTATACTGTCCGCCAAAATCCAGCACCAGCACTAATTCGTGTTTCATTATATTCCCTTATTCTATGTCGCTTACCGTGTAATTGCTCTCCTCCTTGGTTATGGAGATATCATGGGGATGGCTCTCTATTAGGCCAGCGCCTGTAATCTTTACAAGCCTACCGTTTGCCTTTAGTTTATCTATAGTTGCGGCTCCGCAGTAGCCCATACCGCTACGCAGACCACCAACAAGGCTATATACAATATCGGTTAGCATTCCACGGTAGGGTACGCGTCCCTCTACGCCCTCGGCAACAAACTTTTTACTGTCTGCCTGGAAATATCTATCTCCGCTACCGCATTTCATTGCGGCAGAACTTCCCATACCACGGTAGGTTTTAAATGTTCTACCCTTGTATATTACACGCTCACCGGGGCTTTCTTCGCTGCCGGCAAATAGGCTTCCTATCATAATGCAGTCAGCACCTGCTGCCACTGCCTTTGTAATATCGCCCGAGAATTTAATACCACCATCGGCAACAACACTGACACCGCTGCCTGCTGCTTCATCTGCAACGTCCATAATTGCCGATACCTGCGGAACACCAACACCGGCAACAACACGTGTTGTACAGATTGATCCGGGGCCAATACCCACCTTGATTATATCGGCACCTGCCTCTATTAACGCCCTTGCACCCTCGGCAGTTGCAATATTACCTGCCATTAGTGGTGTATTAGGGAAATTATCCTTAAGTAGTTTTACTGTGCTTAGCACATTCTTAGAGTGGCCATGTGCAGTATCTATAGATAGCAGGTCAACCCCTGCCTCTATTAACTGCCTTGCACGGTCGAGCACATCGGTTGTTACACCCAGTGCCGCACCACACAGCAACCTGCCACCTGAATCCTTGGCCGAACTTGGGTACTGTATGCTTTTTTCTATATCTTTTATGGTGATTAATCCTTTTAGTACACCATCATTATCAATAATTGGAAGTTTTTCTATCTTACGGCTTTTTAAAACCTTCTCTGCCTCCTGCATTGATATGCCGGGGCTTGCCGTTACAAGGTTTTCTTTTGTCATTACATCGGATATTAACTTTGTCATATCCGTTTCGAATCGCATATCACGGTTTGTGATAATACCTACAAGATGGCGGCCGTCATCAACAATCGGCACACCGGATATTCTGTAGCGTTGCATAAGCATCTCTGCATCGCCTACTGTATCCTCCGGCGATAGATAGAAAGGATTTGTTATAATCCCATGCTCGCTACGCTTAACCTTATCTACCTCCAGTACCTGGCTTTCGATAGGCATGTTTTTATGGATAATTCCTATACCACCCTCCCTTGCCATGGCTATGGCCATACGGCTTTCGGTAACGGTGTCCATAGATGCACTCATCAACGGAACGTTAAGTCGTATCTTATCGGTTAACTGTACTGCCGTGTCTACATCTCTACCTATTACCTCGGAATAACCGGGAACCAGCAGAACATCATCGAAGGTTAACGCCTCAGATATTACCTTGTTTTTATACTTCATAACTCCTCCATTGTGACAAATTTCGCATATAAATATACTTTTTTAGGTGTTAAATTGTCCCGCATGTTTTCACACAGCGGGACAATTTTTATCATGTTTAATTAGTTAATCTTGCTAACAACGCCGGAACCTACTGTACGTCCACCCTCACGGATAGCGAAACGAAGGCCTTCTTCGATAGCGATAGGAGTGATTAGCTCAACGTCGATTGTAACGTTATCGCCAGGCATACACATCTCGATGCCATCCTGTAGGGAAACAACGCCTGTAACGTCAGTTGTACGGAAGTAGAACTGAGGACGGTAGTTGTTAAAGAAAGGTGTATGACGGCCGCCCTCGTCCTTCTTCAGGA
>CAYJKW010000124.1:0-2336 GCA_964370765.1 uncultured Oscillospiraceae bacterium | reverse complement strand
ATATCTATCTTAACAACATGGATGCAAAATGAATTCACTCGAACTACAATCATTAATATTCGAACAAAATACAACACGCAGATTTTTAAAGACATATGAAACACAGCAGGAAAAATGTTTCAATATACAGCTGTTTCGTAATCATGCCTTTGAGATGGTTCAACATACCATAGGGGCTTTTTTAGACTATGCCGGGCTTGGTGTAAATTTCATCTATGGAGGCTATGATGATAGCCTTTCTTTTACCGAATTAGATGTTACCGCAGATATGGTTATAGTATGGGTGGACGTTGAGTCATACAAGGATATCGACATTAAAGACTTTTTAGATGATCGTTTATCTGCCCTGCGTGCTCAATCCAGTTCACCTATATTAGTTATCGTACATGGTATTGAGTATACCAATTCCAATAGCAATGTTACAGTATTCCCGCTTTGTATGATACGTAATAAACTTGGTGATAAGTTTACTGATCTACGTGCAAAAGCTGTCACCGGAACTATCTTAAGTGCCACAGCAATGACAGCGATATCAAGAGAGCTCGGCTTAAGATATCTACCAGCCATGCTTAGGCCGTTGCAAAAGGCAATAGTGGTAGACCTTGATAATACACTATATAGCGGCGTTCTGGGAGAAGATGGGACGGACGGTATTGTACTTACCGATGGACATCTAAAACTACAACAAAAGCTTAAAGATCTTGTTGCCGAAGGTTTCTTCCTTTGCGTTGCATCAAAAAATGATGAAAAAGATGTGGTGCAGTTATTTAAATCCCGTAAAGACTTTATTCTAAGCTGGGAAGACTTTTCAAAGGTCTGCGCATCATGGGACGATAAATCTTCCTCCATAGCTTCGATAGCGGAGTATCTAAACATACACCATGACAGCATTATTTTTATTGATGATAATATTGGTGAACTTACTGCTGTTAGTATGGCCTACCCTGGTATAAAGATTATACATGCATCGGACAACGGTGAGGTAACAGCAGCTGTATTAAGCGAGTTTCCCGGACTATTAAAGTTAAATATTCTAAACGAAGATTTAATTCGTACAAAGGATATACAGGCAAAAGCTGAAAGGAACAGTATAAAAAACAGGCTTTCGCCTGAGGATTATATTCGCTCATTAAAGATAACGCTTACTTTTTCGGTAAACAATCCCTTCCACGCGCAGCGCATCTGGGAACTAAGTAATAAAACAAACCAGTTTATATTCAGCTATGCCCGCTACGAGCTTGCAAAGGTAGAGCAGTTACTTACCGACAAAAGCTACTGTTTTGTCACAGTTTCTTTATCAGATAAACTATCCGATAGTGGTATTGTGGGAGTTTGTGTAGCATCTTTAACCGGTGATTTTATAAGTGTAGAAGAGCTATTCATCAGTTGCCGCGCTCTTGGTAGAGGAATAGATGATATTATTGTACTAGGTGCAATTAAATCTGCATCAGACCACCTTAACAATAATATGGTAAAACTTGCTTTTAAAGAGGGTGACAGAAACGAGCCGGCAAAAATATTTGTAGAAAAACATCTCAAAGAATATATTGAAGAGGCAAGACCCTTTAATTATATACTGCCAAATGATTTAATAACGATTATAAAAGATAAGGAGCATAAGAATGAAGGATAGTATTGTAGAGCTAATGTCCGATATTTTAAAGATTTCTACCGAAAAGCTAGTTGAAAACTTTGATTCGAAAGAAATATGGGATTCTTTAACAAGGGTAGAAATTCTATTCGCCATAGAAGAAGAGTTTGATATTACGTTTGACAGTGAGGAATTAGTAGAGCTTTCGACGCCACAACTATTATGCGAGAGTGTTTTAGCAAGGTGCGAGGAATGAAACACCGCTTTTCGTTAGAAGGCTATTGCTACAAACTTCGCCCGCTAAAACCTGTAGAGCTGCCCAGTGGCTTAAGCATAGATATCACTGCCGAGAATATATATTATTTCACTGCCGAAAACCGTTATACAAAAGGAATTGACGGTATTATTTCCTTATGCAACAACGGCGAATCTGCACACTGTGATGCAATAAATATTGCAGACGTGGCTGTAGGCGAGGTTATATATCTGCTATGTAAGGTTGCTTTCGAGAAGATTGGCTGTGAGCATGTAAACTTTAATAGTAAACCGTCCTTTAAAATACATTTAAAGGATTGCTCTACAGACTGTACTCTTAACAGGTCAGAATTTTATACTGAGGTTGCACCACTACTTGAGAACAGGGCATCAGAACAAGGCGAGATATTATTAAAAAATGTGCTCGGCGACCTAGAGTTTCACCATCTAGCCGTTGCCACTAAAAGTATAGATAAAGAGCTGCCAGTCT
>CAYJKW010000123.1:0-2354 GCA_964370765.1 uncultured Oscillospiraceae bacterium | reverse complement strand
CAGCATGGTTATAATCCTGTATGGCGGTGTATGGATCCTTATCAAGAACCTTTTCATCAATTAGTTCTTCAATACATTCGTGTGCTAAGTATGGGTGTATTGCACGAGCACCATAACCGAGTAATGTAGAAAATTGATGAACATCGCGTGGTTCGGCACTTTCTAACACTATTGAGATAGCAGTACGCTTTTTTGTCCTTATTAGATATTGTTCCATGGCAGAAACTGCAAGAAGGGAGGGGATAGCAACATGATTTTCATCAATGCCTCTATCAGACAAGACAATAATATTTGCACCCTTTTTGTATTCTCTGTCACAGCTTATAAAAAGCTGGTCGATTGCATTCTCAAGCGAGGTGTTTTTGTAATAGCAGATTGATACTGTGCTGGTTTTAAACCCTTTGCCGTTAAGATTTTTTATCTTAATTAAATCGGTGCCGGTGAGTATGGGGTTCTGCACCTCAAGAACTCTGCAGTTTTCGGCACAATCGCTAAGTAGATTTCCGTCGGAGCCGAGATAAACCGTCGTATCGGTGACAATTTCTTCCCGAAGTGAGTCGATAGGCGGGTTTGTAACCTGTGCAAACATCTGCTTAAAGTACCTAAACAAAGGTTGGTGCTTTTCGGATAGAACGGCAAGTGGTATATCTGTTCCCATCGAAGCAGTAGCTTCAACGCCATTTCTTGCCATGGGTAGAATAACCTGTTTAACATCCTCGTAGGTGTAGCCAAAAACTTTGTATAGCTTTTCACGGGACTTCTTGTCATGCATTGGCACCTTTTTATTTGGCAACTCCAAATCTTTTAGATTTAAAAGGTTTCTATCCAACCACTCTCCGTATGGCATTCTTTTAGCATAACTGCTTTTTAGCTCATCGTCTGATATGATTTTCTTGTTTACTGTATCTACAAGCAACATTTTGCCGGGCTGAAGTCGGAATTTTTTTACAATGTTATCGGGTGGTATATCAAGCACCCCTACCTCGGATGATAGTATGAGAGTATTATCTTTTGTAAGATAATATCTCGATGGACGTAGGCCGTTTCTGTCAAGCACAGCACCCATTATATCACCGTCAGAAAACAGGATTGCAGCAGGCCCATCCCAAGGTTCCATCATAGTAGCGTAATAATGATAAAAATCTTTCTTGTTTCGGTCCATGTATGGGTCGTTCTTCCATGGTTCAGGTATTGCCATCATAACGGCAAGCGGCAAATCTACGCCGTTCATATATAAAAACTCAAGGGTGTTATCCAACATTGCAGAGTCGGACCCCTCGTTGTTTATAATTGGTAGAACTTTGCCTATTTCATCACCCATTATGTTAGAAAAAAGGGTTTCCTCCCTTGCAATCATACGGTCGGCATTGCCTCGCATCGTGTTAATTTCGCCGTTATGAAGGATTACCCTGTTTGGATGTGCCCTCTCCCAGCTGGGGTTGGTATTAGTAGAAAATCTTGAGTGAACCATAGCTATTGAGCTTTCGTATGCCCTGTCTTGCAGGTCAAGATAAAATTCTCTTAGCTGATTTACCAAAAACATACCTTTGTAGACTATAGTGCGCGAAGAAAGACTGGGGATATAGCTATCTGTTGAACTGTGCTCAAACTCACGACGAATTACATACAACCTGCGATCAAATTCAATGCCTTGTTTTAGATCGGCTGGTCTTTTAATAAAGCACTGTTCAATACATGGCATTTTTTCAACAGCTTTTTTGCCAAGCACACTAGGGTCTGTTGGAACGGCTCGCCAGCCTAAAACCTCAGCACCCTCTTTTTGTGTAATAATCTCAAACATTTTTTTGGCTTGTTTTCTTTTTTGAGGGTTCGATGGCAAAAAGAACATTCCGATACCATAGTTGCGCTCGGCGCCGATATCAAACCCCAGATCAAGGGCAGAAAAAAATCTGTGCGAAATCTGAACTAAGATTCCAACTCCATCACCGGTCTCACCTAGTGCATCCTTTCCGGCTCGGTGTTCCAATTTTTCTACAATAGACAGCGCATTTGAAACAACCTCATGACTTTTTATCCCATCAACAGATACCACGGCACCTATACCACAGGCGTCGTGTTCATAATTTTTATCATAAAGTGTGTTCATCATACAAAAAACCTCCAAAAAAATAAGAGCCAGAGCGCAAAAAATACATTAAAAAATGCATTGCGTTCATGACTCCATTGTCAATCAATATTTAATTTTTGTAATTATAACATAGATGCTGCTAAGTTACAATACTTTTTTAGAAATTTTTTATTAAACTTTGGCGCAAAAAGAAGTATAATATAAATTAACCGCATTATCACTTACAATTCCTTGAAAATACAGTCTTTTCATGAGGTATTCAGTG
>CAYJKW010000122.1:0-2506 GCA_964370765.1 uncultured Oscillospiraceae bacterium | reverse complement strand
AGTCTCTGCCATCTATCTCCTGCTGGTACCCCTCGGTGCCTTTACCCGAAATAAGAAAATACACCCTTAGGGTTGCACCATTCTCAAACAACGCCTCAACATCGGGATAATCAAACCTAAACACGGTATGATCAAACTCCTCTATAACCGTAAATGTGCCGTCACCCACAGTGTTGTTTAGGCTACTCTCGATTTCTAATGCTACATCTTCACTAACTATACTTTCGACTTGGTTAGTGCTTTGTGTATCTTGTCCGGTGGAGGTACAAGCCACCATAAAAATAACCGTCAAAACTAAGATTATAAAACTAGTATATTTTTTCATTATTATCCTACATTTGTTTATTGTCTCTGTTATCTTATTATAAGACTATTAGTATAAATAAGCAACCAAATTTTGCTATGTAGTAATATTTTTTTGAGAAAATGGTTGACAATTTATAAAAAGCATGCTATTATACAGATGCGATACAGTTAATTAGTTAACTAACTAACCAAATAACAAAAACAGGAGGTGATATTTTGAAGATAGATGTCGGATCTTCGGTGCCGATATTTCTGCAGATAGCGCAACAGTTGGAGGATTCCATTTTCATTGGAGTATATGATGAGGAAACACAGGTGCCTTCCACAAACGAGCTATCAGTGTTGCATAACATTAACCCTCAAACGGTACTAAAGGGGATGAATCTACTTGTTAATGAGGGAATAATTTATAAAAAAAGGGGGATTGGTATGTTTGTAGCCGAGGGAGCGTTGCTAAAGATAAAACAAAAACGTATGAATATCTACTATGATAAATATGTAATACCTATGCTAAGTGAGGCAAGGTCGCTGGGTTACAGCAAACAGCAACTATCCGAGATGATAGAAAGGGGGTATAGTGATGAGCAGCATAAAGGTTAACAATGTAACTAAGACATACGGAAAAACAACAGCACTAAATAATATATCAACAGTATTTGAGTTTGGCAAGATTTATGGGTTGCTTGGTAGAAACGGCGCTGGTAAGTCAACACTTTTAAAGATAATGACTAATCGTGCATTTGCTAACGAGGGCGATATAACTATAGATGGCGACAGCTGCAGTGAATCTGCCAACCTAAAAAAGCTAATATTTTTTATGACCGAGGAGAATTTTTACGGAAATCAAAAGGTTTCACGGCTTCTTAAAATAACTGAAGATTTTTATCCGACTTTTGATATAGAACGGGCAAATAAGTATGTCGATATGTTTGGACTTAATACTAAAAAGAAATTTTCGGCATTATCGACCGGATATAAAAATATATTTAAGCTGATTGTAGCACTTTGTCAAAACCAGCCCTACCTGGTATTTGATGAGCCGGTTGTTGGGTTAGATGCATTTCACCGAGATCTTTTTTATAGGCTTTTGTTAGAGACATATGCCGGGGGGGAACGAACAATAATACTTGCAACCCACCTTATTGAGGAGGTGCAAAGCTTAGTCGAGGATGTTGTTATAATTGATAAAGGAAACATTCTACTTAGCGACAGCGTAGAAAATTTGCTTTCCAAGGGGTATAGTATTGCAGGCAAGCCACAGGATGTGGATAGCTATGTTTTGGATAAAAATACTATAGACATTGAGAATATAAGCGGTATGAGGATAGCATATATCTTGGACGAACCTAACCTAAATGATATACCGCAAGGGCTAATATGCTCCCCCCTTAATCTTCAAAAATTATTCGTAAGGTTAACAGGAGGTAATGGTGATGAGTAGTACACTATCATACTACAAAATAATTAAGTTGGAATCATATAGTATGATCAAATCTGTCGGCATATATTTGCTTTTATTGATTACCTTAAATATAGCCGGTGTATCTATGATAACATTTACATTTGTAGGCGAAAACGGTGATTACAGCTATTCAGGGTTTGATATATTAATTACCGGTGCAATATTTATTGGTGCTATTGTCGCAGAAAGTTTTAGCGATAACTTTAAGTTGTTGATTCAAAATGGTTTTACAAGAAGGGAGATATTTATATCCCACACAACGTTCTTTATTATTACATCGCTAATAATTTCGATAAGTAATAGTATTCTGTTATTTACAACCCAAAACAGCGATATTTTTGGATTTACAATTCTGTTTTATCGAATATACGATCAGAATATTACAATGTTAAGCGGTACAATTCTTAACTTTGTGCTCTATCTGTCGGTTGCAACAATCACCTATATGTATATAATACTATATAACCGTTATAATAAGAAAATTGTAGGGCTGTGTTGGCTTCTTGCAGTTATAGTAATTGCATTTATTGTATATACAGCAATACAGATTCTTCCGGGAGAGATAGTAGCAGGTACTGTAGAATTGCTTCTTGCAATATGCGGCTTTACCGAAAATGGTAAGACAACAATTAATCCAACCATAGCAATTGGTATGATAGCGGCTGCACATAGCCTAGTATCCTGGGGATTACTGCGCAAGATGGAGGTTTAGATAACAAAATAAGCCGCCCTTAGTGG
>CAYJKW010000121.1:0-2540 GCA_964370765.1 uncultured Oscillospiraceae bacterium | reverse complement strand
TCGCCGACAGTAAGGGTAATGTAGTTCACCTTGGCGAAAGAGAATGTTCTATCCAACGTAAAAACCAAAAGATGTTGGAAGAATCCCCTGCAAAGGGTTTGCCACAGGATGTAAGAGATCGCCTTGGAGCCGATGCCGTTGCAGCAGCAAAAGCAGTAGATTATTGTGGGGCAGGTACCATAGAGTTTGTCATGGACTGCGACAATAACTACTATTTTATCGAGATGAATACAAGGATACAGGTCGAACATCCGGTAACTGAAATGGTAACCGGTATAGATCTTCTGCGTGCACAGATAGAGGTCGCGGCAGGATTAAAGCTTAAATTTGAACAAAAGGATATCACATTTACAGGTCACGCAATAGAGTGCCGTATTAACGCAGAGGATCCTTTTAATGGCTTCGCCGGAAGACCTGGAGTGACCGAGATGCTCCATCTACCCGGTGGTTGTGGTGTTAGGGTTGATACCGCACTTTATACGGGATACCAACTAAGTCCCTTCTATGATTCTATGGTTGCAAAGATTATCGTCCATGCTCCCACACGTTTACCGGCAATTCGTCGTATGAGACGTGCCCTTGAGGAACTGGTTATCGAAGGATATCCTACTACATCGGAGTTTTTGCACGAGGTGTTACATCACCCTGACTTTGTACGTGGACAATACAACACAGGTTTTATAGAAAAGAATCTAAGCACAATTTTAGAATGGTGCAGTCCGGAGGAAAAGGAGTAACATTTGAAAGGTATATTTGCCGGCCGCCGTGAGCGGTTGCTACAGCTTAGAACTAAAAGAGAGCGGCAGACCGAATCAATCGATTTAAACAGCACCGTATCCTGTCCCGACTGCAAAGAGAGTATAGATAAGGATGCTTTAAATGCAAACAACATGGTGTGCCCGCTGTGTAACTATCATCTACCACTTGGTGCTTATCACCGACTAAGCATACTGCTTGATAGTGGTAGTTTCAGTGAAATAGAGCCAAAAATGCAGAGTTCTGATCCGTTGTCATTTCCAAAATACAAGGAAAAATTAAAATCACTGCGCGAAAGCACCGGACTTAAAGACGGTGTGGTTGCCGCTACCGGTAAGATTGGCGGCTACCCTGCTGTAGTAGTAGTTCTTGACAGCAGATTTTTAATGGGTAGCATGGGCGCAGTTATGGGTGAAAAGGTAAGCTGTGCAGTTGAACGTGCGGCAAAGTCTAGACTACCGCTTATAATATTTTCTGCAAGTGGTGGTGCAAGAATGCAGGAGGGTATAATCTCCTTAATGCAGATGGCAAAAACCTGTGCAGCTGTTGAACGCTTTTCACAGGATGGTGGACTATATATATCCTATCTTACACACCCTACTACCGGTGGTGTAACTGCATCATTCGCATCGCTTGGTGATATCACCCTTGCCGAACCAGCAGCTTTAATTGGTTTTGCCGGCCCAAGGGTTATCGAGCAGACTATCGGACAAAAATTGCCGCAAGGGTTCCAGCGCTCAGAGTTTTTACAGCAGTACGGTTTTGTAGATAAAATCGTACTGCGTAACGATATGAAAAAAACTCTAAAAAAACTTTTACGGCTTCACAGTAAAGCAAGGAGCAGATAGTGGAAAAAGAGAGATATCCTGAATGGGAAAAGGTGCTACTTGCACGCAACCCAGCCCGTCCTAATATATCGGAAATAATCGAGGCACTTTTCGTAGATTTTTTTGAGCAACAAGGTGACCGTCTATCGTTGGAAGATGCAAGCATAAAAGGTGGTATTGCAATGTTCCATGGGCAACCGGTAACGGTAATCGGCCACTGTAAAGGTCGAGAGCTTGAAGAAAATCTTCGTTATAACTTTGGAATGCCCAGCCCACAAGGATACCGAAAAGCTATACGTATTATGAAGGCGGCTGAAAAGTTCAATCGTCCGATAATTAGTTTTGTGGATACACCGGGAGCATACCCTGGCATGGAGGCAGAGCAAAACGGACAAGGCAGTGCAATAGCTAACTGCATTGCCATGATGAGTAGCCTAAATGTACCGGTTATATCTGTTATCATGGGTGAAGGCGGTAGTGGCGGAGCACTTGCACTTGCCGTTGCTAACACCGTGCTAATGGCCGAAAATTCTATCTATTCAGTACTGTCACCAGAGGGATTTTCATCTATACTTTGGAAAGATTCAGGCCGTGCTATGGAGGCAAGTAAATATATGAAACTTACCGCCGAGGATTTGAAAATACTGGGTGTAGTTGACGATATTATTGCGGAACCATCAGGCGGAGCACATACCGACACAAAGAAATTCTTAACCGAGCTGGACGAAACTCTTGTAGCATCGCTACATCAGCTTTCTAAAGTTTCTGATTATAGTGCACACCGCTATAAAAAATTCCGTGCCATGGGTAACCGCTTTGTAACCGATCGTGAGAGGAATTAGTTTATGCCGGGTATTAAAATAGTTTCAACTGGGCGATGCATGCCTGAAAACGTATTTCTAAACGATGATATGAAACGCTTTGTCGAGACCGACGATAGTTGGATAACCGAGCGCA
>CAYJKW010000120.1:0-2637 GCA_964370765.1 uncultured Oscillospiraceae bacterium | reverse complement strand
CAGAAAGGCACACCACAGTTCATACATCTTGCACCCTGTTTTTTGCGCTCCTCTACCGAATTTATATCATAAAATTCATCGTAGTTTTTAATACGCTCACAAACCGAGATGCGAGAATTGCTGTTTCTCTCGTATTCTAAAAACCCTGTAGGCTTTCCCATAGCATAAATTCCTTTCTGTCTAATGTGCAAGCGAGGCTGTAAATGCATCCATAACTGCATCTTCCGGTGATGATCCTTTTTCCTTAAACTCTTCGATTAAGTTAAGCATCTCTCTGTATTTAATTGGTACAATCTTTTTAAAACTCGGCAGATATTCCTCGAAGTTTTCTAATATTCTTTTCGCAAGTGGTGAACCTGTCTCGCTGTAATGTTTTTCTATATAACATTTAAGTTCTGCTATATCCTGCCTGTCGGCAACCTCTTCCATGCAGACAAATTCCTTGTTAAGCTTTAGGTAAAGATCACGCTTTTCATCCAGCACATAGGCAATACCACCACTCATACCAGCGGCAAAGTTTTTACCGGTTTCACCAAGTATAATCGCCCTGCCTCCTGTCATGTATTCAAGGCCATGGTCCCCACATCCTTCGACAACACACTCACAGCCGGAGTTACGAACCATAAAGCGCTCTCCTGCGATACCGTTGATGTAGCTTTGACCCGAGGTTGCACCATAAAATGCAACGTTACCGACGATAATGTTATCCTCTGCTGCAAAGCAGCTGTTTTTTGGTGGCATTACAACAATTTTACCGCCAGAAAGCCCCTTTCCGATATAGTCGTTTGCGTCACCCATCAACCTCATAGTTAGGCCCTTTGGAATAAAAGCACCAAAGGATTGCCCCACACCGCCCACACAGTTGAGCGTGAATGTATCGTTCGATAACGAGCTACCATGCCGCGCTGTTATTTCGGAACCAAGGATAGTACCTACTGTCCTGTTAATACTGGACAGCTTGATGTTTTCGGTGTGTGCAGTGCCGGATTCGATTGCACCTTTAAACTTTTTAAGTAGTACGGATTCGTCTACAGTTTCGGATAGATTAAAATCAAAGGCGTTACTTGGGTTGCATATCCGCTCTTTATAGTTGCAGTAGTCTGTTGATATAATTTTGCTAACGTCTACAAGCTCGGCACGCTTAGTGACCTTTTTTTCTTTTACCTTTATAAGATCAGTTCTACCGACAAGATCATTAACATTTTTTACGCCAAGCTTTGCCATAATCTCACGCAGTTCCTCGGCAATAAACTTCATGAAGTTTTCTACATGTTCAGGCTTACCCTTAAATCTCTTGCGCAGGCATTCGTTTTGAGTAGCAATACCTACAGGACATGTGTCGAGATTACAAACCCTCATCATCATACAACCCATGGCTACAAGTGGTGCGGTGGCAAAACCAAACTCCTCGGCACCGAGTATTGATGCAATTGCAACATCTCGACCACTCATCAGTTTGCCATCGGCCTCTATGACCACACGGGAGCGCAGTCCATTTTGTATAAGTGTTTGGTGTGTCTCGGCAACCCCCAGTTCCCATGGCAGGCCGGCATCTAGAACCGAGCTAATAGGGGCAGCACCGGTACCACCATCGTATCCTGAAATAAGTATTACAGAGGCACCGGCCTTTGCAACACCGGCGGCAATTGTGCCTACCCCTGCCTCGGATACAAGTTTCACCGATATTCTTGCTGCACGATTAGCATTTTTTAGGTCGTATATCAGCTGTGCCAAATCCTCTATAGAATAGATATCGTGATGAGGGGGAGGGGAGATAAGTGAAACACCCGGGGTGGAATGACGTGTCTTGGCTACCCATGGGTATACCTTTGCACCGGGAAGATGTCCGCCCTCGCCGGGTTTTGCTCCTTGTGCCATCTTAATTTGAATTTCTTTTGCAGAAAGTAAATACTCAGATGTGACGCCAAAACGTCCTGAGGCCACCTGCTTAATTGCGCTGTTTTTCTCAGATTTAAGGCGTGTTGGCTCTTCGCCGCCCTCACCGGAATTTGATTTACCGCCAAGCCTGTTCATTGCAACCGCCATGCATTCGTGTGCCTCTTTAGAGATCGATCCGTATGACATGGCTCCGGTCTTAAATCGCTTAACAATTTCCTCTACCGGTTCGACCTCGTCTATCGGTACAGAGCTTGTGTTGTTAAAGTTAAAGGCAAGAAGGCCTCTTAGCGTATGTGGTTTGTGTTCATCATCCACCATTGCAGTATAGTCTTTAAAGCGATTGTAATCGCCGTTTTGCACAGCCTGTTGCAATGCAATTATTACACTTGGGTTGTAAAGGTGATCTTCCTTGTCCTCGCCGTTACGTAGCCTTAAAAAACCGGTACTGTCAAGGGTGTTATCGACTCCAAGACCTAACGGATCAAAGGCAGCCGAATGTTTATGTTCAATGCCCTCCTCAATCTCAGATAGCCCGATGCCCTCTACACGTGAAATGGTGTTTGTAAAGTACTTATCAATAAGCTGTTTGTTAATACCTACAGCCTCAAAAATCTGTGCTGATTGGTAGGATTGTAATACCGAGATTCCCATCTTTGCCGATACCTTTACAATACCGTGCAGTACAGCATGGTTATAATCCTGTATGGCGGTGTATGGATCCTTATCAAGAACCTTTTC
>CAYJKW010000119.1:0-2684 GCA_964370765.1 uncultured Oscillospiraceae bacterium | reverse complement strand
GGGGTGCCGACCTAAGGGTTGCACTGCGCCTTAGCTTTATGGAGGCCGCAAAGGGTTGCAAAAAGAATATAACGATAAATAAACAGGATGGCTGTGGCGAGTGTGGTGGAAGCGGTGCTACTAAGGGTAGCTCGCCCGAGACATGTAGCGAGTGTGACGGCCGTGGTGTTGTACTTATTCAACAACGCACCCCGTTTGGCGTTATACAAAACCAGCGTCCCTGCCAGGTGTGTGGCGGTCGTGGTAAGACGATAAAAAATCCCTGTTCAAAATGCCGTGGAAGTGGTAGGGTTTCCACCCCTAAAACGGTAGAGGTTAATATACCGGAAGGTATCGACGACGATCAAAGCATCGCACTGCGTGGCATGGGTGATGCCGGTTTAAACGGTGGTCCGGCCGGCGATGTAATTGTGGTTGTTTCGGTTGCTAAGGATAAGCTTTTTGAGCGTGACGGCTACGATGTATGGGTAGAGATTCCGATAACCTACGCACAGGCGGTAACGGGCTGTGAGCTTGTAGTACCCACAATCGAGGGTAAGGTTCAGTATAATGTGCCGGACGGTACCCAAAGCGGTGCGGTGTTCCGCCTACGTGGAAAGGGTGTAAAATACCTTAATGGTAGGGGGCATGGCGACCAGTATGTTAAGGTTATTGTCGAGGTTCCTAAAAAACTTAACAAGGAGCAAAAGGCGGCTCTTAACGCCTTTGAAGCGACCTTAAAAGATGATAACTATGAGCAACGAAAAGGGTTCTTTAAAAATCTGAAAGACTTTTTTAGCTAGATATAGATAAAATAAGCCGGCTGTCGAACTTTATCGATAGCCGGTTATTGGCTAGTTGTAACTCTTCAAGTCGATAATCTCATACTTCTCGTTTAGTAAAATTATAAATACAATAGCTTTTTTATGGTTAACTAGAAAATTGTATTTGTTAAACCGTTGTGATATGTTGTAAAAAAACACAGATTATTTAAATGCAGTTTGCTGTTTTGACAAAAAAGAGATAACTCTATTGACTTAATGGTATTATGTTATATAATTAAGAGATAGTTTGAGAAGATTTTAGTGACAAATGACGATTAGATTTGCAAAGGAGGGCTTTTTGGGAGACAGAATTTTAGTAATCGGCGGCATAAACATGGATCTTGTTATTACTATGGAGGACATGCCGGTTGTCGGAGAAACAATTTTAGGCAACGGACTAAGCTATATCCCCGGTGGTAAGGCTGCAAATCAGGCGTATGCTATCGGTAATTTAGGCGGCAACGTTACTATGCTTGGATGTATAGGGGATGACTCCTTTGGCGATACCGTATGTAACAACCTACAGCAACATGGGGTTAATGTAACAAGGCTTAAAAGAATAGCCGGCGAATCAACCGGACTTGCATTCATCTATGTTAACAAGGATGGCAACAATAGTATAGTTGTTGTTCCGGGTGCAAACAACTACTGCAATGTAGAGTATTTAAAATCATGTGATGAGGAATTTATCCTTGCAGATTACATATTAATGCCGGCAGAGATACCCTTTGATGCACTTGAGTATGCAATAAAGCGTGGGCACGAGCTTGGCAAAAAGGTTATACTAAATCCGGCACCGGCACCAGATAGCCTATCACCCGATATACTTTCAAAGCTATACTGCATCACACCCAACGAGACCGAGTTAGAAAAACTTACAAAGATAAACTCCGAAGATGTTAAGGCGGTAGCACATGGGGCGCAAAAGCTACTTGATGACGGCGCCGCAAGCGTAATAGTTACGCTGGGTGCCAAGGGGTGCCTGTACAAGGATAAGGATACAGAAAAATTTATTCCCACGCCGGATTTTAAACCGGTAGATACAACCGCCGCCGGCGATTGCTTTAATGCTGCTTTTTTGGTTGGGCTTTCTAAAGAGCTTGGCACCGAGCAGGCACTGCAGTTTGCTAATGCGGCATCGGCAATATCGGTGACAAGGAAGGGGGCGCAGAGCTCACTCCCTACACTTTCAGAGGTGGAAAAAGTCTTGGAGAACGAAACCAAGGCATAATAAAATAAAAGAGGAGAAAAAATGTTGAAACTTAAAAGGACATTAGCACTACTTTTAACGCCGGCAATGTTATTTATGTTTTTTGTCGGGTGTGCACCGGAGGAGACCACGGATGCACCGGACGGAGCGACGTCTTCTGCAACAACTTCTCAGGCAGATGGGGCAGAAGAGGCAAGAGAATTTGTACTTTTCACAAGCATTAAAAGCGAACCACAGACAGCAGCATTTCAAACCTATATTTTAGATGCCTTTATGGAGCAAAACCCAGACATCAAAATTGATTGGCAACCAACAGCCGATAACGACGAGACACTACGCATACAGATGGCAAGCGGTGAAGGTCCGGATCTAATGGATCTAAATGGCCCTACCGATGCACTGGAGTACTACAACTCAGAGCAGCTTATCGACCTTGCACCGTATGCAGAGGAAAACGGTTGGTATGACACATTCTACGATTGGTCGTTAAGTGTTTGTACAACTGCCGATGGTGAGCTAACAGGCGTGCCGACAGCATATGAAGGCATGGTAATGTACTACAATAAAACCATGTTTGAGGAAAATGGTTGGGACTACCCAAAAACCTATTCCGAGTTTATCGCAATCTGTGAGGCAGCCGCGGCACAGGATATTATTCCGGTTGCATTTGG
>CAYJKW010000118.1:0-2702 GCA_964370765.1 uncultured Oscillospiraceae bacterium | reverse complement strand
TTTGCCCAATGCAATGAGGTTAATAGCAACTTTAGCGTTGAGATGACAAGATCGATAAATAACTACCTCAAAACATTTCAAGACTAGCCGAAGAAGATAAAAAAGCCGATGGTATTCATTGCTAAATTTGCAAAGCAGTGGCAAAACCAAGAGGAGTAAATATTATTGTTTTTCTCGTTAAGATAATTAAATATTGTACCACCTACAAAGAGCCCGGTCATTACAAGTATCAACAGTCCAATGTTAAACATACCATCAATTATCGCGACATGATAAAGGCTAAAACTTACTGAGCTTACGATATATGCCATCGGTCTTGAGACAACCTTTATACGGCTAAAAACAAAGCCTCTAAAGAACCATTCTTCTAAGAATGAATTTATAAAGGACACATAAAGGCCAATAATTATAAAGTTGTTACGGTTTATTCCAAGATTGTTTTCTAGAGAAGATTTTATAGCACTAAGATCTGCTAATGAATTAACTATAATATAACACCCAACCATAATAATATATATAATGCACCCAAGCAATAGACTGAGTTTTAGTCCCTTTAGGTTTGATGTTAAAATTTCAACAGGCTTGTAGCTATTGTCTTTTAATGAGTATAGTAGCGGAACAAAAAAGAAGATAGGTGCCTTTATTAATGTTTTAATAAGATAGCCGGGGCGTATAATCATATCGGTATATGCTATTGCTAAAATACAGATACTTACAATTAGTATAACTACTACACAACGTTTAATCACTTAGACCTCCAAATGTGCTATAAGTTAATTATATCTATAATGTAAAGATATTGCAAGAATGTAAAGGAGAATATATGATAGAGATGGAGTTAAAACAGCTTATAAATATTACTCAATTTGATCAGGTATTATCCGAATTTAATATTGAAAAGACTATAATTCAGAAAAATTACTATTATTGTGATAATCTAGGTGAGTTAAAACAGAAACGTGTAACGGTAAGGGTAAGGGAGATTGAAGATAAGTTCAAACTACAGATTAAGGTTCCGGTTTCGGAAGATGGTGCACTTCACATAAAAAAAGAATATGAGATGGACATAGATTCTGCGGTTGATTTTCTGGATGGCAAAAAGCTTTCCTCTTTGGTTAATGATGCTATGCCGGATTGCCAAAAAATAGGTTCGCTTACTACCGAAAGATATATCTCCAGATATGATAATACAACAGAGATATGTATTGATAAAAGTAGCTATCTTGGCACCACGGATTATGAGATTGAGATAGAGTTTGCTAACGAACCTGATAAGGGATTGCTTGAAAAGCTAAAAGAGTTTTCGATAGACTTTGAGGACGATTGCGTGGGTAAATATTCAAGGTTTATTACAAAGCTAAGGGGAGATTAAGGCTGGTATGTATAATGATTTAATTCGTGAAATAAATGATATAAATGCAAAGGATATAGTAAAGATAGTATTTAGTAAGTCAAAACAAGAGGTGCAAAGATTAACTATAAGACCGGTAGTAATTAAAGGAGAAAACCAGTGGCAGGCCGAGAGCCTAAAGAATAATCAAGCTTTTCATAACAATATAGCATTTGATAATTTGATAACATATATCGATGATACACTAAACAACCTGAAATTCTTACACATAAACATTTTATTGCGAGATAAGACTATTTCCTTTAGGCTATCGAAAAAGCAAAAATTATTTAGAAGTGAAGAAAAAAACAAGGCCATAAAAGATGCAACCTTATCACATAACAGAGAGAAAAAATACATCTTAAAAGAGGGTGAGGCGATTTTACCACTTGTTGATCTGGGTATCTTTGATGATAAATTTAAGGTTAAAAAATCAAGATATGATAAGTACAAACAGATCAATAGGTTTGTTGAAATTATAGCAGACGAATTTTCTGACTATAAGGGTGATACACTTAGAATAATAGATTTTGGTTGCGGTAAGTCTTACCTTACATTTATAATGTATTACTACTTTACAGTCATAAAAGAGCTTAAGGTAACCATGATAGGCTACGATCTAAAGGAGAAAGTTATAGAAGATTGTAATGAGATTGCAGATAGATATGGATATAAAGGCCTAGAATTTAAGGTGGGAGATGTATCAAGGGTAGAAACGTTTAATAATATAGATGTAATTATATCTTTACATGCATGTGACACCGCGACAGATTATGCACTACATTATGCAATACAAAATGAGATTAAATATATTTTTTCGGTTCCGTGTTGTCAGCATGAAATTAATGCACAGATAAAAAGCGATAGTGAACTTTCACTATTAGTCGAGCATGGTCTTTATAAGGAGCGATTTTCGGCCTTGTTGACCGATGTAATAAGGTGTGAGGTGCTAAAGACCGCCGGTTATGAAGTTGATGCGGTAGAGTTTGTGGATATTGAAAACACCCCTAAAAACTCTATGATTAGGGCAAAGCGGATTGGTAAAAAGAGCGATATAAGGGATAATGATAAGTTAATGCAGCTTATCAACACATTTAATATTAGCCCGACTCTTATTAAGCTAAGTGAAACGGTATAAACGGTTCGGGAGAGTGCTACCTATTCTAAAGTACAGATAAAAGAGCGTTATCTAAAACATAGTATAATACATTTCTTACACATGTTTTAGAACGCTCTTTTAATTTTTTTGGTATTAGGGGGAGTGTTTTTCCTCCCGTGTAAACGCATAATCTCTATAACAATGCTTAAACTA
>CAYJKW010000117.1:0-2827 GCA_964370765.1 uncultured Oscillospiraceae bacterium | reverse complement strand
AAACGGCTGCACCACCTGTTGTAGGACCAATGCCACCAATTTTAAGTACGTTTGTTGCATCGGTTGTTGCACCTTCTTCGGTAGCTTCGGATGTAACGCTTGATTCATCTGCTGTGCCTGTGCTGCCTTCTTCGGTAGCAGAACAACCTGTAACAGTTGCTACAATCAGCACACCCGATAAAAGCATTCCTAATAATTTTTTTGTCATATTTCCCTCCATAAATATATTCTACTAACATAGTGTAACTATGCGGCTGTCCTCTTGTGCCCATTTAATGCCATATTGTTGTAATTATACATTTATTTTAGCTAAAAGTCAATGGCGTGTTGTTTTGTTGCAGCTTGAATTTTTTCGGCTATACATTGCTACTATTTGCTAGCTTTTAGAGGTATGGCTGAATTTGTACAAGTAGCATGTAGGTGATTGTTCCGGCGGCAATACTTAGTAGCGTGTTTTTTTTCCATCTATGTAGTACGACAATCACTACGATTGAGATTATTTCAAATAATCCATGAAACTGTGTAAAGAATGAATCACTTATCCCATAAATTACCAGCATTCCCATTACTGCATAGGGTAGGGATGTACTTAATACCTTGATTATCTCCGGTGGTTTTTTTGATGATGGGAAGATTATAAACGGCAAAAATCTTGTAAGCATTGTTCCAACCATAACTAATGCTATTGTAATTATAGTTTGTGTTAACGTCATCTGTTACTTCCCTTTTCTTTGTATCTTATTATTAAAGGTAATAGATATTGCAATCGCTATCATGGCAGGGATTAAAAAGTTATCGCTACCAAATATAAAACAGCATGAAAGTGAGCAGATAATACCTATAAGTGCAGCGGTGTGGTTTTTTGTCTCCTCCCACTGGTTTATAAAGATTACAACAAAAAGCGCTGTCATTACAAACTCAATTCCTTCGGTATTAAACTGTACAAGATAGCCTAGCAATCCACCTAATGTTGCCCCAACTACCCAGTATATATGGTTTAAAAGTGTAACAAAGAACATAAACCAGCCTTTATCTACCCCTTGCGGCGGCTCTACAGCACAGTTAATTGAGAATGATTCATCACACATGCCAAATATAAGATACAGCTTTTTTATTCCAACATTAGTATATCTATCCAGCATAGATATTCCGTAGAATATATGCCGTGCATTTACCATGATTGTAAGTACAAATGCCTCTAACGGATTAAATGCACCTATTAATAGATTGCCTGCAACAAACTCCATCGATCCTGCAAATATAATCATACTCATCAGCATTGGATAGACAAAGGAGAACCCTAAGCTGTTCATGAATAACCCATAGGATACACCGATAAACATAAAACCGACACATATCGGTAATGTAATGGGGAACGCTGCTTTTAATGCCTTTAACTTCATTGTTGTCCCTTTGATTTTCTCATACCGTATGATTCTATCACACATCATGTTATATTTCAATGATTTTGTAGCTGTAGGCATTATCGTTATTAGCAAGTTTATTATATTGTAAAAGCTTACAGGATGTAGATTAATCTATTGACTTTGAAGTCTAAACATATTAAACTAAGATCATATAATAACATTAGGGAGTATTGTAATGGCAAAGGTAGTTACGTTTGGCGAACTTATGCAAAGATTATCGCCGCAAGGGTATAGTAGGTTTTTGCAGGCAGATAAATATGTTGTTACATACGGGGGTGGTGAAGCTAATGTTGCTGTCTCCCTTGCAAACTATGGAGTTGATGTTGAATTTGTTTCCAAGTTGCCAAAGCATGAAATTGGTCAGGCTGCTGTTAACTCATTAAGGTGTTTTGGCGTAGGCACTGAGCGTGTTGTTCGAGGTGGTGCAAATGTGGGTTGCTATTATGTGGAGAGGGGTGCCTCGCAACGATCTTCAAAGGTGATATATCACCGTGCAGACTCTGCAATAGCAAAAGCAACCACCGATGATTTTGACTGGAATAGCATATTAGCCGATGTTGAGTTTTTTCACTTTACCGGAATAACACCTGCATTAGGTGGGGAACTACCGGCAATTTGTGAAGATGCGCTTAAGGTTTGTAAAGCCAAGGGTATTACAGTATCATGTGACCTTAATTATCGTAAAAATCTTTGGTCAAAAGAGTTAGCAGGCAAAGTTATGTCAGATTTAATGCAGTATGTTGATATCTGTATAGCTAACGAAGAGGATGCAGCAGATGTTTTTGGAATCCATGCAACGGGTACCGATGTTTCCGGTGGTGTAATCAGTCATGATGGGTATAAGGAAGTAGCCAAAAAACTCTCAGACCGGTTTGGTTTCAAGATGGTAGCAATTACCCTAAGGGGATCTATATCTGCTAACGATAATAACTGGGCAGGCATGATATACGATGGTAAAGAATACTATTTTAGCAAAGATTATTCGATTAGAATAGTTGATCGTGTTGGTGGTGGTGATAGCTTTGGTGGTGGCCTTATCTATTCTCTTATTAATAAACTTTCTTTACAGGAAACAATCGATTTTGCAGTTGCTGCAAGCTGTTTAAAACAGACTATTGAGGGGGATTATAACCTTGTAAGCGTTGAAGAGGTTAAAAAACTTGTCGAAGGAGATGGTTCGGGCAGAGTTCAGAGATAGGGTGTAGGATTAATATATTCATCGCAGATCGATTAAATGATCTGCGATATTTTTTGGCTTGTTGTTTTCACAATTGCCTATTTTTCTTTACATTATATTCTTTTTCTGATATAATTTTATGGAATAGCTTAAAAGAGGTATATGTAAAATGAATAACATCTACAACCCCGACATGGAATGTATAAAAAGGAGTGAGCTTGAG
>CAYJKW010000116.1:1601-2930 GCA_964370765.1 uncultured Oscillospiraceae bacterium | reverse complement strand
CGGTAAGTACTCCACTTGTTATCGAGGGAACATACCATGTGTTATCCTCCTCTTTTAATGTTGCACCACCGTAAAGCCAAGCATATTCGTCTACAATTGGGAAGAAAGAGTAATCGTGTAGCTCGATATTAAACGACATTAAATCGATTTCATTACCGCTGTCTACAGGGCCATCTACATATAGCTCGAAATAATTACCGTATTGGTCTGAACCGATATAGCCCCAAGCCTCATACTCACCCGATATATCATTATTGCCTACATAGTCACTTATGGTTACAATACCGTACCAATCGGATGGATTTGAAAGTGTCTCCACCGGCACTGTCTCTTCCGCGCCGTAACCGGGAGCTACAAAACCTGTTGCATTAATTCCACCTCCCGAAGTATCGCCCCAGATAGAACTATTCTCTGCGGTGAACACAAATACCATTTCATAGCCTTCGTTTTCGCCTGTTGCAACTATATTTTCGCCGTCTATCACATAGTCCATAACAATACCCTGTAAGACCATTGTTTTTGCAGACGTATCAAGTTCGACAGACATTGAGCTACCATAAGCAACCAGCGTTCCATCTTCACCATCAATTTCAAGCGTCATCTCAATTTCAGCTTGCTGTATAGCATCATAGTTCATAACTACGCCGGCAGTTGTCATGCTTGAAAGCATGTATCTGCCTGTCAGGTTATTTTCATCTATAACAGCTCCTGCGCCACTTTCTCCCTGTGGATTTTCCGAACTATCACCCGGCATATCTTCTTTTACAAATACAATATCAAGGCCCATATTGAGTAGATTTGTAATCGTGATAACGTTGCCCTCAATCGTGCCGGGGAATTCGTCGCTACCGTCTGTTAATGTGAATGTAGTACCATCTATCTCATAATCTGCATTAAAATCATCACCGTCCATCGTAAGGGTGCAGTTGCCCCCGGATTTTAGCTCTAAGCTTATACCGTCGGGGTAGATATCGGTTGGTTTCATAGATATGCCAGACATGACTAACTCGTCTGCCGTCCAAACTCCGATATTTGGATCATCGGTTCCACCGCCCGAAATAGCATTCGAAATTAATACTATAACAAGAATGATAATAGCTAAAGCTGCTATGCCGATTCCGATAAAGATAAACAGCTTATTGTTGCTGTTTTTTTGTTTAGTTGTCACCCCAGCACCACCATGTCGAGGCTGGAATGGCTGAGGGGGTTGTGGTGGCTGATATTGTTGCTGTGGCCGCGTAGGTTGTGGTGGTTGATACTGTTGCTGTGGCTGTGTAGGTTGTGGTGGTTGATACTGTTGCTGTGGCTGTGTAGGTTGTGGTGGTTGAT
>CAYJKW010000116.1:0-1501 GCA_964370765.1 uncultured Oscillospiraceae bacterium | reverse complement strand
ACTGTTGCTGCGATTGCATAGGTTGCTGCGGTTGTGTGGTTGGGGTAGGGGGGGTGCTGTAATTGCCAGATGCCGTTTGTTGATCTCCTGTTGTAGAGGCTGGTGTAGTAGCTACATCTGCCTTTGCTCCGCAGTTATCACAAAATTTTGACGATGTGGTAATCTCAAACCCACACTTGTTACATTTACCCATAACTTATCTCCTTTAATATATTATGTTGATAAATAAAATTAAAAACTATATGCTGGAAACTATATCCACAAGGTAGTTAAGGCCCGAAGAGCTATATAAAAACATATCTATCTCCTCGTTTTTAAATGCCGAATTTACAACCGAGGCTGAGTTTGGAAAGCTTTCCTCATCTACTATCAGAACAATTTTACACATGGGAATAATTTCCTTTATTCGCTCAACCCTTGACAGCCAATCGTCTAAGGCGAGTGGGAAATAGTCCCGAAGTTCGGCCAGTAAAACATCTGCATTACTACCTCTGCAAACCGATAAACAACTCTCAACACCCGAAATAATTTCTATGTTAATTCCCGGGTGTCTTTCGGCAATTGCATGGGTAACACCGGATGATAAAAGCTTGTTTTGAATATAAACTGCAATTGTTTTCATTGTGTCACCACCTTAACTGTTAACGCTATAAATCGGATGTGATGTTACTTTTTTATCCTACGCAAAACTGTACTCTTACCGCTTCGTCTTCCTCACGCATCCATATTTTATTTGAATACGCCTCGGTTATAACCATCCTGCCATATCACCCGGATTGGTAAACACATATTTAACGTACGCACTTTCATCTTCTGTCGACACATACGTAAATGCAAACAAAGCAATAATTAATGTGGATAAATACTAAATGGTTTTTTAATAACATAGCTACTTTTAGTATTTGATAAAAGTATAGCAAGATGGAAATTATTAAACATCGTGTATTTACGCTGATTTTAATTTTTTCAATATTTTTTCAAAAAAATGGACAGGCTTGAGAGCCTGTCCATTAATATTCTACTATAATCAGTTAAAAATCATCATCCTCGCCTAATATAATAAATTTCTTAGATGCTACATCTGCCACAAGTTTTAGCAAATTATTATAACCTGTTTTGTTTTTTATATTGCTGAGGTGTGTATCAAGTGTTCGACTTTTAATAGTAAGCATTTCACACACCTGTTCGTTAGAGTGTCCGTTTACTTTTGCCTGTAAAATCTCAAGTTCTTTTGGTGTAAAATCCGATATATTTGCAACACCGATTTTAATAACGGGTTGATCTTCGGGGTAGTAAATTTTACCGCTCATCACGCTATCCATAACTAAAAGCAAATCCATATCGGCATGGTCTTTATACCAAAAACCCTCACATCCCGCTTCTCTTGCCTCTTCGATATATTTTTTCTGTAAAACAAATGTCAAAATAATAATTTTGATTGTAGGATACTGTTTTTTAACTTTAGCAGCAACCTTAATACCGTTTTCTTTACCTAGCGTAT
>CAYJKW010000115.1:0-3050 GCA_964370765.1 uncultured Oscillospiraceae bacterium | reverse complement strand
AAAGGTTATGGGTGTTGATGCAAACACATTATTATACCAGGTACCGGGAGGTATGCTATCCAACCTTATCAGCCAGCTGAAAGAGGCCGGCAAATCGGATAAGTTTGAGGAAGTTCTTAAAGAGATTCCACGTGTGCGTGAGGAAAGTGGTCTTGTTCCACTTGTTACGCCTACATCTCAGATCGTAGGAACACAGGCAGTTTTCAACGTTATCCTTGGCGAGCGTTACAAAACAGTTACTAAAGAGTTTAAGGCAATGGTTAAGGGTGAATACGGTAAAACACCAGCCCCAATCTCTCCTGAATTCTTAAAGAAGATTCTTGGTGATGAGGAGCCGATTACCTGCCGCCCAGCAGATCTTTTAACAGACGAGCTTGATAAGTTAAAAGCTGAGTCTGCAAAATGGTCAAGGCAGGACGAGGATGTGCTTACCTATGCACAGTTCCCACAGATTGCTGAGAAGTTCTTTGCAAGCCGCAATAATAAAATCGTTGGCGTAGATGCAGATCATGCAGATACTGCGAAAAAGAGCCATATAGTTTAAGTGTAATTGCGATAAACTATAACACCGGTTAAGACATACTCTTAACCGGTGTTATTATATGCTGTGAATTATATAGATATTTAAATAATTGGGGGACGCAGTTAATTATATTTGTGTTTATAGCAGTTGATAATGAAAAGATTATTTACATATTAACAATATATACACTTGCTATTAAGCAAAAATTAAGCTTGCTTGCAATAGTTTGTTGACTTTAAAAAATGTTTGTGATATTCTATGGATAAAATAGTAACCGTTTGTATAGAATAATAATGTTAAAATTACGGAGCCCTTATGGATAAAAGCTATATTGCCATAGACTTAAAGTCATTTTATGCATCGGTAGAATGTATGGAGCGTGGCTTTGATCCCATGACAACAAATCTTGTTGTTGCTGATAAAAATAGAACATCAAAAACCATTTGCCTTGCTGTTACTCCGACATTAAAAGCCTATGGACTTTCAGGCAGATCAAGACTTTTTGAAGTTGAGCAAAAAATTAAATATGCTAACAGATTAAGGCTAAATAAAACTCCAAATCGTGTCTTTAGGAGTAAATCAATCTGCGATATAGAACTAAAAAGGGATCCAACCTTAGAAATTGATTATTATGTTGCACCACCACAGATGGGTAAGTATATAAAAATAAGTAACGATATATATAAAATTTATCTTAAATATATTGCGCCGGAGGACATGCATGTCTACTCAATAGACGAGGTTTTTATAGATGCAACACATTACCTTAGTACTTATAAAATGAGTGCAGTCGAAATTGCTAAAACAATAGTTAAGGATGTTTTTAATACAACAGGAATAACATCAGTTGCCGGAGTAGGAACCAATTTATATTTAAGCAAAATTGCTATGGATATTATGGCAAAAAAAACGATACCAGACGAAGCCGGGGTTAGGGTGGCATACCTAGATGAGTATAATTATAAAGAGAAACTATGGCCTCATAAACCGCTGACTGATTTTTGGCGAATAGGTCGAGGTTATGAAAAAAAATTAGCACAACATGGTATATGTACTATGGGTGATATTGCACGGTGCTCACTTGGCAAGTCGAACGAATATTATAACGAGGATCTATTATACAAACTATTTGGTGTAAATGCAGAGCTTTTAATAGATCATGCGTGGGGAGTTGAGCCCTGTACATTAGAACAGATTAAGGCATATAAATCTGATTCGAACAGTATTAGTACTGGGCAGGTGCTACAAGAAGCGTATGACTTTGAAAATACAAAGCTTGTTGTTCGTGAAATGGCAGAACTATTAGTGCTTGATTTAGTAGAAAAAGACCTCAAAACAAATCAGATAATTTTAACTATAGGATATGATATACAGAACATTTCTAATGGTTATAGAGGAGCTGTTAAAAAAGACAGCTATGGAAGAACAATACCAAAGCACGCGCACGGTACGCAAAATTTAGATCATTATTCTTCCTCAACAAAAACTATTGTCAATGCAACTATGACTCTCTGTAATCGAATATTGAATCCAGCCTTGCTAACTCGTAGGATTAATATTGTAGCAGCACATGTACTGCCAGAGGACAGTGTGGATAATACAAGTGAATACGAGCAGATTGATTTATTTTCGGCTAACGAAAAAAGGGAAGAGGAAGAAAAAGGTGTAAATCGTGAGCGAAGTAGGCAGCTTGCTATAGTTAAAATTCAAAAAAAATATGGCAAGAACTCAATCTTAAAAGGATTGAATCTAAAGGAAGGTGCTACGGCAAAGGATAGAAACAAAACGATAGGAGGGCATAAGGCATGAACTATGATGATATAATACAGCTTTCACGTCCAATATCAAATAAATATGCGCCTATGTCAATCGAGGACCGTGCAGCACAGTTTGCCCCTTTTGCAGCGCTTACAGGACACAACGCATCACTCGGTGAGACAGCAAGGATTACCGAGAAAAGAATTGAGCTTGATGAAGCAGAAAAAGAGATAATAAATAGGAATCTTTTAGAAATATATATAAACAGAGAAACAATAAAGCATATATCAATAACGCATTTTGTTGAAGATTTAAAAAAAGAGGGCGGAGCATATACTGTTAGTTCTGGTGTAATTAAAAAACTTGATACTGTACAAAGGGTTATTTTGCTTAATGACGGAATACTAATAGATGTTGACAACATTGTAAATATAGAGTGGTAGTATAAATAGTTTTTGTAAAATAGTACCTATTGTAGTAGAGCTAATTTGATTAGATGATAAACAGTTTAATAATAAAAAACATTGTTCAATATTATTTTTTACTTGCATTTTAACAATAGATAGTGTAAAATAAATAAAGTCAGATGTTAGTCATACAACTATTATATTGGTTGAATAACTGGCTATTACAAATTTTAACTAACTCTTCAGTATAATTTAAAAATATTTTAAATACATGAAGAAGTATCGAAGTGGTAGTAACGAGCCAGAATCGAAATCATGTGATACGCCCCAAAAACTGAATAATTATACTATGGAGAAGTATC
>CAYJKW010000114.1:0-3297 GCA_964370765.1 uncultured Oscillospiraceae bacterium | reverse complement strand
TTATCGCAATCTGTGAGGCAGCCGCGGCACAGGATATTATTCCGGTTGCATTTGGTACAAGTGGATTTAACAGGATAAACGAGTGGTGGATATCATCATTCCTATCTTCCTACGCATCACGTGATGAGATGGATCAGCTACTTCCCGGGGGCTAAACATTCACCGACCCCGCGAAAACCGGGGCTTGCTATCTATTTGAACAAACCTGGCAAAAGGGTTATATAAGCAAACGCGACTCTGTTGCGGTGAGTTATGAGGATGCACGCTCGCTGTTTACACAGGGTAGAGCAGCATTTATTATGGAAGGTACCTGGTACCAGCAAACACTTGAAGGCGGCGATATGGACTATGGTGTGGAGCTTTTACCATCCTTTAAAGACGACAAAGATCAGGTGTTCCCTGTAGCGGTAAGCAGAATCATGGCAATTAATGCTGATACACCTTATGTTGATGATATCGTTGAGTTCCTTGATTTCTTAGTTACCGATGAAGAAGGCTACGCAAAGAGCATAACCGAGGGTAACAACCAGCCGATGCCTATCAACGTTGATATCTCCCAGTACACATCCGAGATGCCGGAAAAAACAGCCTATATGCTAAACCTAACCATCGATTCACAAAATACAGGTAACACCGGTTACTGCCTATGGACATTCTTCCCGCAGAACACAAGGCTTTACCTATACGAAACACTTGATGGGGTGCTGTTAGATCAACTTACAATGGACGAATACCTAACAGAGGCACAGGCGATTCTGGATACCGATATAGCAGAAGGCAATGTACCAAGAGTTGAATAACGATAAATAAAGCATAGGCTAAGCAAAACACACATTGATAAATGGGGTTGCCTCTACCGAAAGATACACAGATGCAACCCCATTCTTTAATTTACATCTTTAATTAAAGTGGATTTAAAGCATATACCCTCAACCATTAGGGAGCTGTGATGATGAAATTCAGGAAAATAATACCATATGTATTTATATTACCGGCATTGTTATGGCATTTTCTAGTAGTTGCTGTACCATCGCTTGCTACATTTGGCCTTGCGTTTACCGAGTGGAATGGACTTGCATCACCGGAATTTATAGGTTTTGATAACTTTATTGAAATATTTACCGAGGATGACGATATTGGGCCGGCAATTCTAAACAACCTAAAGTGGATAGGTGTTTTCTTGACCGTGCCTATTATACTGGGGCTAATAATGGCGGTGTTGGTAAGCAAGCTTAGGCGCTCCCAGATGTTTTTTAGAACAGTTTTATTTCTTCCTTATGTTTTGTCTGCCGCTATTGCCGGTAAGATATGGACTGCATACCTAAACCCTTATTTTGGAATCAGTAATGTATTTAGGGCAATAGGACTGGATGGCCTTGCCGATGTACTGTGGCTTGGTGATCCTGATTTAGCTATCTTTACCGTTGCCTTTGTAGATAACTGGCACTGGTGGGGCTTTATCATGGTGCTGTTTATCGGTGCTTTGCAGCAGGTAGATACATCGCTTTACGAGGCCGTAAGGGTGGAGGGCGGTAACTTTTTACACGAGTTCTTTAATGTGACAATTCCGGGTATACTACCTACCTTTGTTTTTGTAATAATAACAACAATCATGTGGTCGTTCCTTGCGTTTGACTATGTTTGGGTGATGACGATGGGTGGACCTAACGGGGCAACCGATATTATCTCCACTGTTATCTATAAGAATGCATTTATATCATACCGTGCAGGCTATGCAAACGCCATATCGGTTATTCAGGCAGGATTGTCGCTATCGGCATACTTTATTATGGTTTTTATGCGCAAGAAAGGCTGGGATGTATAGATGTCAAATAATAAATCAGCCGTTTTATCTACTGTAAAATGGATATTTTTAATAACAGTTTTATTGTTACAGGCATTGCCGCTTACACAGCTGTTTTTAAACTCGGTTCGTACCGATAACGAGATAAAAACCTACCCTATTGGATTCCCTACAGTACCACAGTTTAACAACTTTGTAGAAACATGGATAACCGGATCGTATGGACGTGCATTTCTTAACAGTGCATTTATTGGATTTGTTGATATTGTAATAGTGTTAACACTTGCCAGCCTTGCGGCATATGCACTTACAAAGATGAAGTTTAGGGGCAACGGATTTGTAACAGGTTATTTTACCCTTGCACTTGCTATACCGGGGTTCTTGTATATCGTGCCGCTTTTCTTCATGCTTAGCAACCTAAACCTAACAAACAGCCATGGAGGTATAATTATAGTGTATGCCGCCATGGAATTGCCCTTTAACCTACTGCTTATACGCAGCTTTTTATTAGGAATTCCAACCGAGATAGAGGAGGCGGCAAAGGTAGACGGTTGCAATGAGTTTAGTGCTTTTGCACGGATAATTGTTCCGCTTGCAAAACCAATATTTATGACCTGTGCACTGCTTGTGTTCCTGCGTACCTGGAACGAGTACCTTTGGGCAAACACCCTATTGCAGGAGGATACACTGCGTACAGTGGCAACAAGGTTTGTGGTTTTTACATCGGAATGGTCCAGTGATTTTTCAAGAATATTTGCAGCCGGCGTTATAAGTATTACGCCTATTATAGTATTATATCTATGTCTGCAAAGTTATTTTGTATCGGGTCTTACCAGCGGAAGCGTAAAAGGATAATAAAAGGAGATTAATTGTGAGTATACAAAAAGATTATGTAAGTAGATTATACGCCGGATGGCTTGGAAAAATTATTGGTGTAAGATTTGGTGCCCAGGTAGAGGGATGGGAGTACGAGACAATAAAAAAAATCTATGGCAAACTGGATGGATATGTTATCGAGTACAATGATTTTGCGGCAGATGATGATACAAACGGCCCGCTGTTTTTTATCCGTGCGCTACAGGATAGTGTAAATTCACCCAATACAACAGCACAGGATGTTGCACAGGCACTTTTAGACTATGCTCCGTTTGAGCACAGCTTTTTCTGGTGGGGCGGTTACGGAATCTCGACAGAGCATACGGCATATCTTAACCTACGAAAAGGCATCAATGCACCGCAGTCCGGCAGTGTTGAGCATAACGGGGCGGCAGTAGCAGAGCAGATCGGCGGCCAGATATTTATCGAGCCGTGGGGACTTGTGACACCACAAAACCCCGATAAAGCATCAGCGTATGCGAAAAATGCCGCAAGTGTAACACATGGCGGTAACGGCATATACGGTGGTCAGTTTGTTGCAATCTGCGTAAGCCTTGCGTTTGGTGGAGGCAGTATTCATGATATTGTAGATAAGGCCTTATCCTATCTTCCGGCAG
>CAYJKW010000113.1:0-3329 GCA_964370765.1 uncultured Oscillospiraceae bacterium | reverse complement strand
TCTACACAATAGATTTTGATGATCTGGAAAAAAGAGCAGCCGACCCATATACTAAACTTATGTTCCTATCAAACCCACACAACCCGGTAGGTCGTGTGTTCTCAAGGGATGAGCTACAAAAAATCGGTGATATCTGCCTTAAAAATGATGTCGTAATAATATCCGACGAGGTTCACTCCGACTTTGTTTACAATGGCTTTAAACACATCCCCTTCACCTCGGTAGATAAACGTTTTGAAGAGATTGCAGTGCTAACCTATGCACCTAGCAAAACATTTAACCTTGCAGGGCTACAAACGTCGGCAATCGTAATACCAAACCCTAAACTTCGTGCCGAATTTACCGCCCAGCTGACAAGAAACCGTGTATACCACATCCCTACCTTTGGCAAGGTTGCTTTCGAAACAGCCTATAACGAATGTGACGATTACGCCGACCAGCTAGCGCAGTACACCTACCAAAACTATCTATTTGTTGTAGATTATCTTAAAAACAACATGCCAAAGCTTTCACTAACCCCTATGGAAGGAACATATCTTGCATGGCTAGACTGCCGCAAGCTAAACCTTACCGAGGACCAGTTAAACAACTTCTTTGTTTTTGAAGCAGAGGTTGCGGGAGATAATGGCATCTGGTTTGGTGACGAGGGTGCAGGTTTTATGCGCCTTAACATCTCCGGCTCGCGCGAGTTTATAACGGTAGGATTTGACCGTATAAAAGCTGCTTATGATAAGGCTGGTTTTTAATTGATAATCATCGCTGCGCTATAAAATAATATCTATAATAAAGTTATCCAACAGATGGTTTGAGGTTTTAATACCGCAGACCATCTGTTTTTTTCGTTAACACCAAAGCTATCAACACAAACTAGTGTTAAAAACAACACTGCTTTTTAGATACAAGCTTTAATCGGAGCGTTATATAGACACATTAATTTATGCATTGCTACAATAAGGGCTAAAATTCAAAAAATTTGTTGTAAGATTTTTAAATATATGTTAAAATAATCATGAAATATCTTAATGCTTTGCCGAAGGGTTTATGAAGACTAAGTTTAAAGGCAACTGGAAAAAAAATATAATAGGGGGAGTCATAATTCTGGCTTTTTCTCTTATTATTATGTTAGCCCTTTTCTACTATTCAGAAATCCAGCTTGAGGCAACCGCAATAAGGGAGCTAGAGGAATCGGCGTCGGACAAACAAGCAGAGATAAATGCAGAGTTTACCACCATAGAAAACTACATACTAAGCACGTCAAACGCGCTACTTTACGATATCGATAATGACACAGATGAAATAACATCTTTTTTAGCTACACAAAACAAGCTTTTTGGCTTTAATGAACTATATTATGTAGATAACGAAATGATGGGTTACTCCGACAAAGGTCAGGTAGTTGATCTAAGTAATCTGTCCTTCAACTCGCAGGCAAAACATGGCGATGTTACAATTACCTACAATAGTACAGGTGGTAGCATTGTACAGGAGACATTAGCACTACAAACCCCTATTGTAAACGATGGTGAAACCAGAGGCTATCTTTACGCTATCTATTCACTACAAAAGATTGCAGACAGTTTGGAGCAGGAGATAGCTAATATAGGTTATGCGCTATTTACAACCAGCGAAGCTTTTGACTTTTTTAGCACCGACATTACATTTTTACCCTTTGACGAAAATAGCGTAGCGGTATTTGAGCATGAGTCTGTAACTATATCAAACATAATGCAGGATTTAGAGTCACAACACCATGGTAATGTCTCTTTCGAGCTTAACGGAATAACCATGGTGTCGGTTTATAAACCATTAAACATAAACGGCTGGTCCTTGGTGATGTCGGTCGATAGAGATTTATATATTGCAGATATCCGGACCCTTTCAACAGTTCTAACTATCTTTGTGTTAGGAATGTTTTTTGTAGGGTCTATTTTCATTTTATATGTATGGAATGCAAAAAATGCCATAGAAAAAGTTGCAT
The DNA here is from genome assembly GCA_964370765.1 of uncultured Oscillospiraceae bacterium. Lineage (GTDB taxonomy): Bacteria > Bacillota > Clostridia > Oscillospirales > Ruminococcaceae > CAYJBH01. The sequence goes on along the minus strand of CAYJKW010000113.1, from coordinate 1,351 downwards.
ATTATGATGAGCTTACAGGGCTTTCTAACCTTGCAAAGTTTAAAAACGACATGTTAACAACACTAAAAAAACAACCCGATAGCTTTTTTGTTATCGTAAAGATGGATATACATAACTTTAAGGCAATCAACGAGCTATATGATTTTTCTGCCGGCGACAAGGTTCTTTGTGCATTCGCATCAATCGAATCAGTAGCACAAAAGCGGGAGAAAACATTTCTACTTGCAAGAACCGGTGCAGATGAGTTTATGATGTTTGCCGGCAATAACTTTTTAGCCAAGCTTCCACAGATGACAGCGACATACGAAAAACTGTTAAAACGCTCAATCCCGGAAATTAAGCAACACCGGCTAGAGTTCAAGTACGGCAGATATTTTATCGAGCCCGGCGATACAAATGTTGATGAAATTATTGCAAAGGCTGGTATGGCACATCAAGTTGCCAAAGCTAAGGAGGGCAATTTCGTATGGGACTATGATAACAGGTATAAGGAAAATATATTAAAGCGTGCGACAATAACTAACAAGATGGACGAGGCCCTTGCCACCGGAGAGTTCTCCCCATACCTACAGCCAAAAATAGATTTGCACACCAACAAAATATCAGGGGCCGAGGCACTGGTAAGGTGGATAAAACCGGATGGCACGTTAGTATTCCCCGGTGATTTTATCTCCATCTTCGAGAGCAATGGATTTATAGTTAAGCTTGATATGTTTATGCTTGACTATGTATGTAAAACCTTAAAAGAATGGCAGAGTTACGGCTTTGCCTGTGTACCTATCGCCGTAAATTTTTCAAGGCTACACTTTAAAAGCCCGGATTTTGTAAAGGATGTAACCGCCATTGTCGATTCTTATGGTATCTCGAGGGAGTATATTGAGATAGAGCTTACCGAAAATATAATCTTCGAGAACGAAGATGTTGTAGTACGGCTTGTAGATGATATTCAACGTGAGGGCTTTAAAGTTTCTATAGATGATTTTGGATCCGGCTATTCATCGCTAGGTATGCTAAAAAACCTAAAGGTTAACACCCTTAAGCTAGACAGAAGCTTTTTTATTAACGAGAGGGATAGCGTTGCGGCAGAAAAAGTTATTGCCGGCATTATAAGCCTTGCTCACAATATCGACATGACAATAGTAGCAGAAGGGGTGGAGACTATCGAACAGATAGCGTTTCTAAAAAAAATGGATTGCGATATTGCACAGGGCTACTACTACTCAAAGCCAATAACATTAGAGGATTTTTCAAAAAACTATCTAAAGCCCAAAAATAAATAAAACTTATAATACAAACGGGAGTGTTTTTCCTCCCGTGTAAACGCATAATCTCTATAACAATGCTTAAACTA
>CAYJKW010000112.1:0-3381 GCA_964370765.1 uncultured Oscillospiraceae bacterium | reverse complement strand
ATGGTATACCGCTACGTGCACAGTAGGCCTCTATCGGTGCCGATTGTGAGTTCATGCGATACAGTACAGCGCAGTCACAAAGGCTTACGCCGCTATCCAGTAACTTTGTAAGCTGTTTACCAAGATTAAAAGCCTCGTCATGCTCGTCCTCGGCCGAGTAGAAGTTAAGCTTTTCCCCATCGCCTGATTCGGTAAATAATGTTTTACCTTTTCGGGATGTATTGTTTTCTATAACACTGTTAGCGGCATTTAGTATATTGGCAGTGCTGCGGTAGTTCTGCTCCAGCTTAATAGTAATGGCCCCCGGAAAATGTTTCTCAAAGCCAAGTATATTCTCGATAGTTGCGCCCCTAAAGCGGTAGATACTCTGGTCGTCATCCCCAACCACGCATAGGTTGTTGTGTGGACCGGTTAGCATAGATACGAGCTTAAACTGGGCATAGCTTGTATCCTGATATTCGTCTACCAGTATATACTCAAAGCGGCCGTGGCAGTAGTCACGTACCTCTTCAAACTCGGTAAGTAGCTTTACGGTAAAGAATATTAAATCGTCGAAATCAAAGGCGTATGCCTGACGTAGTTGTTTTTGATAACTTTCGTAGATTTTGACTATCAAGGCATCGGCACTAAACACAACATCCTTGGGGGATAGTAGTCTATCCTTAAAGCTGCTAATCTTATGTATGGCGCTTTTGTACGGCAAAAAGTTTTTATCTATATCGTGCTGTTTATATATATTCCTTATTACACGTAGCTGATCATCGCTATCGTATATTGTAAAACTTTTATCATACCCTAAAAGATGGGAGAACTTTCGTAGTAAAAATACGCAGGTGGAGTGAAATGTGGCGGCAAAAACATCGGCACCATAGCTGCCAAGCTGCCTTTCCAAACGTTCCCTAAGTTCGCCGGCCGCCTTGTTGGTAAAGGTGATTGCCAATATTTTATAGGGCCTTACCATCCTGTTTTCTATTATGTTTGCTATTCGCTCCACTAGCACTGTTGTCTTGCCGCTGCCTGCACCGGCGATAATAAGTAGCGGCCCCTCGGTATGATCTACCGCTTGCCGCTGTTTTTCGTTTAACTTCCTCAAATATTCACCTTAATAACCTAAAATATAACAGCACCAGTATATCATATTTTTTTAGCTTTAGCAAATATTTTTAAAAAAAGTATTGACATTTATATAAAAATGAATATAATAAAATTAGCACTCGGATAGCGAGAGTGCTAATTACAGAAAAGAGGTGTTGCGGTGGCTCTCGATGATCGTAAAAAACGTATATTGTACGAAATAGTTTCATTATACGAAACGATGGGGGAACCGGTTGGTAGCGGATTACTTAGGGAACATGCCGGACTTACAGTATCTACAGCTACACTTCGTGCCGAGATGGCCGCATTAACAAGACTTGGTTATCTTGCACAGCCACACACATCGGCGGGCCGTGTTCCATCGTCGGAGGGGTATCGGTACTATGTCGAAAACCTTTTAGATAGCTTAGTGGGGCTTAACACAACAGCAAAACAGAATGTAGATATACAGCTATCTACCCTTGACCGCCAGAACGATCGCTTTATGCAAGGTGTAGCAATACTACTATCTGCGGCAATGAAACTACCGGCATTCTCCACGTTGCCACGTAGCTCCGATATGAGAGTTGCAGGTTATCGCCTTGTACAGGTAGGGCAGAATACCGTTTTAATTGTAGCTGTAGGGGCACAGGGCAGCCCACATACAAGGGTTGTAAAGTTACAAAAGCCTGTTACCGACAGAATATTAGAGACCTGCACCGAACTGCTTAACCACAACCTTTGCTTTATTGGCAAACAGGATATAACCCCGTTAATGGCAAGGGAGCTTTTACAGCTTGCGGGGGATGGCAGAGATATTGTACAGGGTGCGATGGCAATTCTTGAAAATATCACACGTGTTAGGGTATACTACGAAGGACTACAGCATCTAACGTATGTTGCAAAGAACGGTGTGGGGCTGGAATCATTACTATCGCTTATGGGTGACCAACGTGGTTTTTATGACCTACTGCGCATAGCGGAGCAGAACTCAGGCGTACTACTATGCGAGGGAATGGATTACGGCACAAGTGGCCTTGCAGTTATCTGCGAGACATACCGTGTAGGGGGTGGACTAACCGGCTATATCGGAATACTTGGACCGGAGCGAATGGCATATGCACAGGCACTGCCAATCATACGTTACTATGCGGATAGGATAAGCGCAATATTGACAGTATAACTTATATAATATAGAGGAGATAACTTGAAAAAGAGTAAGAAGGAAAACGAGACCAACAAAAAGGTAGACGTGGCGCAGGAGGAACAGGTAAGCGAGCAGGATGTGGTAGATCAACCACAGGATGCCGAACAGCCGGACGAACTAGCCGAGGTTAAGGCGCAGCTACTACGTAGCCTTGCCGAATATGATAACTATCGCAAACGCTCCACAAAGGAGAAGGAGGCGGCGTTTTCAAATGGTCTTAGCTATGCAGTCGAAAAGCTACTGCCGGTATTAGATACACTTGCAATGGCTGAGGGCGCACCCTGTGCCGATGAGGAGTACAAAAAGGGAATCACCATGACGGTGCAGAAGGCGCAGATGGCGTTTGAGGCACTTGGAATTACCGAGATAAAAGCAGTTGGTGAGATGTTCGACCCTGAGCTACATGCGGCGGTAATGCAGGAACCGGGCGACGAATCCGGAATGATCATGAAGGTTTTACAGCCGGGATACAAGATTGGCGATAAGGTTATACGCCACAGCACGGTCAGTGTGGCCGAATAGTACGACTTAACCACTGAGGGATACAGCGGTGGTTAATATATAAAGATTTATAATTTCTTTTAAAAAAAGCTTTAGAAGGAGGCAATTTATTATGGCAAAGATTATAGGTATAGATTTAGGAACTACAAACTCCTGTGTGTCGGTTATAGAGGGCGGTGAGCCGGTAGTAATCGCTAACGCAGAGGGCGCAAGAACAACTCCATCGGTTGTGGCTTTTTCCGCAACAGGTGAGCGTATGGTGGGTCAGGTTGCAAAACGTCAGGCAATCACAAACCCAGGCAGAACAATTTCATCCATTAAAAGAGAGATGGGAACAAACCATAAGGTAGATGTAGACGGTAAGGACTACACCCCGCAGGAGATAAGTGCAATGATTCTGACTAAGCTAAAGTCAGATGCAGAGGCATACCTCGGCGACACCGTTACAGAGGCAGTTATCACCGTGCCTGCATATTTTAACGATAGCCAACGCCAGGCAACAAAGGATGCAGGTGTTATTGCAGGGCTTGATGTTAAGCGTATTATCAACGAGCCTACGGCGGCGGCACTTGCCTACGGCATAGACAAGGAGAACGACC
>CAYJKW010000111.1:0-3416 GCA_964370765.1 uncultured Oscillospiraceae bacterium | reverse complement strand
AGTTGGCGCAGTATAAAGACCGTCACTCCAGTATCCTTGATCTAATACACCGTTACAAAAACATTCATTACCATTTAAGTACAGCCGATTTACACCATTTTTATCTTGCTCGATTTTTAAGGTGCGCATTGCAAAGTAAGTTTTTATATAATCATTTTCTACCGATACATCAACATTATATAGGTGAGGGTTTTCTGTAGTCCAGGCAATAAAGTTGGGAATATCAATTTTTGTTTTTTCATTACAGTTTGCGGTAATAGTATTCTCCTCTATTTTTATTGCAATTGACGGTAATGTACACCTTTGAATTTTCAAAATCTGGGATAATATCAACACTATTTATATATGTAGCTGGTACACTTTCTAACCACACAGTTTGCCATATGCCACTTTGCGGCGTATACCATATGCCGCTGCTATTTATTTTTTGCTTGCCTCGGGATTGTGGGGCTGTGTCCTGTGGGTCAAATACCTTCACCAATAAAGTATTGTTTTCTGCTTTTAAATGTTGTGTTATATCAAAACAAAAACTTGTGTACCCACCTTTGTGTTCACCAATTTTTACACCGTTTAATATGACGCAGGCGTGCCAATCTACTGCACCAAAATGCAATATAATCCGGCCTTTATTAAAATTATCGGGTAATGTAAATTCTTTTTTATACCATAAAAATTCATCTGCTTTTGGCTTTGTAACATTGCCTGAAAGCTCACATTCGGGAGAAAAAGGCACGATGATTTCTTCTGTGTAATTATCAGGCGTTGTACCGTTAGTAACACTATAATCCCAAAGTCCGTTTAAGTTGATATAGCTGTTACGCCAAAATTGTGGGCGAGGGTATTCGCTTAAAATATTGTTAACATCTATTTTATTTAACATATAGGTTTTACCTTTCCGGCTACACTTGTTTTTTTATAATATAAAGAGGGATAAAGGCAAGCAATGTGAATACACCTGCCATAACAAAAATCAAGTTAGTTGGCAGATAACCGCTATTACCATCCACCACTATAGATTCGCCAAAAGATGAGATGATAAATTGGCCTATAAATGGGCCTATAATCATCGGTAAAAGCACTCTAAAGACCATTCTAACACCTTGAAAACCGCCAACTTGATTTTGCGGCGTTAAATCTCTTAGCCATGCACCGCTTACTATAATCTTAGCAACTATTCCAAATGCCATGATAAATATACCGATACATAACAAGAACATCGATTTTGCGACCGCTACAATTAAAAAGCCGATTACAGATACTGTTAGCGAAAAAATCATAGATTTAGTTTTAGGTAATTTATCTACTACCAAACCAAAGATTATACCTGCAATACCGGCTAAAAGTGTCATTATGCCAAGGTATAGACCAACTTCGCTATAGTTAAAGCCAAGTGTTTGGGTAAAGTAGATTATCTGATATGGTGTTGATATTTGCTCTGCTGCTGTAAAGATAAGTATACAGATTAATAACCATTTAAGTTTTTTATCCTTTTTTAATGAGTTAAATGAAAAAACCTGCATTAATTGTTTTTTGTATGTTAAATTATTTTTTTGCGAGGAAAGATTCTTGTCTTTCATAAAAAGAGTTCCAATAACACCACTGATGCTAACTATAACACCAAGGCATATAAAAAATAAAGTATAACCAAAACTATCAATAACAACGCCGGAGGCAACAGTTGTTACGACAAGCGCGATAAGTGGGAAGATTTCTAAAATACCGCTTACGGTTCCTCTGTTTGTACTGTCGGTTACATCGGTTACCCAAGCATTAAAACAGGCATCGTTTGCAGTAGAGCCAAAAAAAGTCATAATACAGTCTAAGATAATTAAAAGCACAACAGATAATATCGTTGATTGAGCAACGGCGGATAGTGGAAATGCAGCAGTTGAAACACCCCATAAAATATATCCGAACAAAATAATAACCTTGCGCTTTGCGACTCTATCACTAAAAGTACCCATTAAAAAAGTTGCAAGCGTTGCGGTTATTGCACTTGCAGCAACCATCATGCTAATTATAGCAGGATCGGGAGAAATTTTATCGTTTACAAAAGTATTAAACCATGTGTTTTCAACCGCCCATGCTATCTGGCCTGAAAACGCAAGGAATACTATTGCCGCCCAGCTGCTTGCCTCTAGCTTTGTTTTTTTTATCATAATAAATAAATCCTTTATTATATAACAAATTAGCTATATTACCTTAAAGGCATATAGTAACATTATAACCTATTTATCAATTATTGCAATAATGTATTTAAGTAATACACTAGCAACCACCCAAACTTGTTCTTAAGTGCAAAGCTGTAATATTCCATATGTAAACTTGACTTTTTAAATGTACAATCGTACAATTTAATTAATATGTTTATCAACGTTAAAAAGCATAAATATAAAGGAGTTAAAATGTTATTCATACACTATCCTAAATGCACAACCTGCCAAAAGGCGAAAAAATTTTTAGATGAATCAGGTGTCACATATACCGAACGTCACATCAAAGAGAACAAACCCTCTCATGACGAGCTTGCACAGTGGCATGTTAAAAGTTGCTTACCGTTAAAGAGATTCTTCAACACGAGCGGACTTGTATATAAATCCCTGGAACTTAAGGACAAACTGCCCACCATGAGTGAGGAACAGCAGATTAAGCTACTTTCAACCGATGGTATGCTTGTAAAGCGCCCATTACTTATTGGTGATGATTTTGTGCTTGTTGGGTTTAAAGAGGTTGAGTGGCGAGAGAAGAGAAAGGATATGTAAAATGTACTGCACATTCTGGCAGTACAACAATAACCCGAGGGAAGCTACTTGCTTTCCTCGGGTTATTTAAAGATTAGGAACTTAACCCTACATAAGTTAAGTTGTTATGCTGTTTATTATGTTTACAATAGTTAGTAAGCACCTTTGGAATAAGTTACTTCATAGCTATGTGTATAAACCTCAAAAACAATTCCAAATGGATCCTCTACATAGCACATTTTGTAGGGTTTTTCGTTTGGATAGTACTCTTTAATTGGCATACGTTGCTTACCACCATTGGCTACAATCTTTTTAACCATGCCTTCAATATCGGGGTCTTGCACAGAAAAATGGAAAAGACCGGTATTTTTAAATTCAAATGGTTGTTTTTCTTTGTTGTTGTCTACAAACTCAAATAGTTCTACACCAATAGCGTTTGATGTTACCATGTGAGCGATTTTAAAATCACCATGGCCTTTGCCAAATACCTCCTCGCACATAATACCTATCGCAGAGGTGTTTTCTTCCTTTATAACAGATGGTTGCATTACTATATACCAACCCATAACCTCGCTATAAAATTTAACGGCCTGTTCTAGGTTAGGTACAGACAAACCTATGTGTGAAAATGCTCTTGGATAATTCATTCTCGTTACCTCCTTATTTGTTGTGACT
>CAYJKW010000110.1:0-3470 GCA_964370765.1 uncultured Oscillospiraceae bacterium | reverse complement strand
TTTTTCAATTAATTTCATGTTTTATCCTATAGCTTAAAGCCTCTAAAGACTCTCTGATATGTACATTTTCAACCTTAATGTCATCACTTAGGGTTGCAAAGTTATAATGACTAAAATTCCAAAAATTCTTTATGCCGCATTTAATCAACTTCGGGGCTATCTGCTCCGCCGCAGATGTAGGAACACATAAAACAGCTACGACCGGTTTGTTTTTGCTACAAAAATCAGCTAAGGTGTCAATGTGTAGGCATGTAAACTCTTCTGATTTTGTTCCTAGTTTAGTCTCGTTGTTATCAAATATTCCGATTAGATTATAACCTTTTGCGACATTCTTTAGGTATCTTGCGATTGCACTACCAAGGCTACCTGCACCAATTAGTATGCAATCAAGCGGGGTTTCAGCGTATATACGTTGTTCTAATTCTTTTTTAAGCTCATCTATCGGGTACCCTATTCCTTGCCTACCTAAGCCGCCAAGCAGATTAAAGTCCTGCCTGACCTGACTTGCAGTGGTTCCCAATAGCTCTGCAAGCTCTCGAGAGGATACCTTTTTAACTCCCTCAGCCTCAAGCCTGTTTACATACCTTAGATAACGCGGTAGTCTTCTTATTACAGGTATAGAAACCTTGTTGTTTTTATCCATCTATCTTACTTTTTACATATTCTGCAAACTCATGACAGCTACAACCGGTATCTCTACCTGTTATCTTAATCTTTGCTTCTGTAAACATACATTCATCAAGAGCTTTTTCAAGCTTTTTCGCTTTATCAGCGAAGCCAATATGTGAAAGTAACATCACAGATGCACGTAACATAGAACAGGGATCGGCATAGTCTTCTCTACCTTCTGATACCATACGTGGGGCGCTACCGTGTATTGCTTCAAACATGGCATATCGTTTGCCAATATTAGCACTTCCTGCAGTTCCTACACCACCTTGAAACTCTGCTGCCTCATCTGTAAGTATATCGCCATAAAGATTAGGAAGTACAAAAACCTGAAAATCACGACGACGCTTTTCATCTACAAGTTTTGCAGTCATTATATCAATATACCAGTCATCGGCAGATATTTCCGGATAAGCCTTAGCAACTTCATTACAAAGCTCTAAGAATCTTCCGTCTGTAGTTTTTATTACATTGGCTTTTGTAATAATAGAAACCTTGTTTTTACCATTTGCCTTAGCATAATCAAATGCTGCACGTGCAATCCTTCTTGTCCCCTCATCGGTGGTTACGGTGAAATCTACCGATACACCGCCCTCAAGCGCTACACCTAGCGAGCCCAATGCATATGCACCCTCGGTATTCTCGCGAAAGAACGTCCAATCAATCCCCTTGTCCGGAACCTTTACTGGGCGAACAATCGCAAAAAGGTCTAGTTCCTTGCGCATTGCAACATTTGCACTCTCGATATTAGGCATACCATCGCCTGCTCTTGGTGTAGTCGTCGGACCTTTTAGGATAACGTGGCATGCCTTTAGCTCTTCTAATACATCTTGTGGAATAGCCACATTTTTTTCAATACGATTTTCGATTGTAAGGCCGTCAATATCTACAAACTTAACTCGTCCCGACTTAACCTCGTCTGAAAGCATAAATTCTAATATTTCAGCAGACTTTTTTGTAATAATTGGCCCAATTCCATCGCCACCACATACACCAACTATTATCTGTTCAAGCTTATCATATTCCACAAATTCTGCATCAGCCATATTTGCGGCTCTATCTTGCTGTTGTATTAACATCTGCTTAAATTTATCAGTTGCTTGATCTATGTTTAACATAGAAACCTCCTATTAATTTTAACCTTAAACACTATAAGTATTACTTAAAATCATACACTACAAGTGCTGCAAGTTATATCTTTTCTATTTTTAGTGATTCATACCTTGATTGGTAACTTAATAATAACGCATGTAACTATACTACCGACTATATCCAAATGGCTTTAGTTAGTCGTATCGATTATCTGTTTTTTGTCAGCTCAACAGTATCAAGTGCAATCATCAGCTCCTCGTTTGTCTCGATAACTAATGCTGCAACTTTTGAACCCTCGGCTGTGATATTGTTAGTTCCTCGCTCTTTATTCTTCTCTTTATCAATTTCAAGTCCCAAGAAAGTTAAGCTATCTGTAACATTTTCGCGATGCCTCGAGTCATTTTCACCGATTCCACCTGTGAATACTACGCAGTCTAATCCATTCATTGCAGCTGCATAAGAACCAATATATTTAATTATTTGATAATCAAGCATATCTAATGCAAGTTGCGCCCTTTTATTTCCTTCATGTGCAGCTTCGCTAACATCACGATTATCAGCAGAAACTCCACTAATACCGAGTATACCAGAACGATTGTTTAGTAGGCTAATAACTTCAAAAGCTGATATATTCTGTTTCTCAGATATGTAGCCAATAATAGTTGGATCAAGATCGCCACTACGAGTACCCATTAAAAGTCCGGGAAGTGGCGAAAATCCCATAGAGGTGTCAACACTCTGGCCCCCATTTATCGCACATATTGAGCTACCATTACCAAGATGACATACAACCATCTTTAAATCTTCAATGTTTTTTCCTAACATCTGTGCAGCTTTTTGTGATACAAAGCGGTGTGAAGATCCATGAAAACCATAACGTCGAACACCATGATGTTTATAAAAGTCAAATGGCACACCATACATATATGCTTTTTCCGGCATAGTTTGATGGAAAGCTGTATCAAAAACAGCAACCTGGGGAATTTTATCACCCATAACCTTTAGTGCTCCACGAATACCCATTACTGCAGCGGGGTTATGTAATGGTGCAAAATCGCTTACATATTCTATTTCTTGGATGGTTTCTTCGGTAATAATTGTAGAGGCGGTAAACTCTGCCCCACCATGAACAACACGATGACCTACTGCAGCTATTTCAGAAATGTCCTTAATTATAGCATAATCACCCTCGTCTAGCAATTTGATAACCTCATTAAGTGCATCAGAGTGATCTTTTAGTTGGTTATTTAATATACACTCTCTACCATCAGAAACATTATGTTTAATTTTCGATCCATTCTGCCCAATACGCTCACAAAGACCCTTAGCTAACACCTGCTCTTTTTCCATATCAATCAATTGATATTTTAAAGATGATGAGCCACAATTAATAACCAAAACAATCATTTTCTCTTCCTTTTAAATCTAAATAAATCTATACCATATTATTATAACAAAACAATTACATCGTTGCAATACCCATGAACAAAATAATATTCCTCAATTTTAATTTTAAAAAATAGTATTTAACTATTGCATTAATACCTACTGTATGTTAGAATTATAACTAATTTAGCCGGTGTGATGGAATTGGCAGACGTGCTGGACTCAAAATCCAGTGGTGGCGACACCGTATCGGTTCGACCCCGATCACCGGCACCATAACGAATAGCCATAAGGGGCATAGCCTTTTATGGCTGTTTTTTTAT
>CAYJKW010000109.1:0-3532 GCA_964370765.1 uncultured Oscillospiraceae bacterium | reverse complement strand
ATGCGGCAGAATTAAGTATTATGAGACTAGGTATTATCGCATCACTTCCGACAAAAATCGAGCTTGAACAGCATATCAAAAAGGTTCAGCCGGATCTTTTAAAGCCATAGCGTATTATCGGCTATCATCGCAATACTATCTTGTTTAATCTACCAAGAGAATTACCAGCTGCGCTAAAAAAACAAAACCGCACACTATCTGTTTGTGATAGGTGCGGTTTTAATATATTTAATTCTTTATAATACTGCAAGCAAAACATAATTTAATGTGTTGTTTAAGCTGGGCAATATCAATTAAGTTTATGCATCTCCTGTGCATACCCACCAAGGTGTAACCATGTATCGGGGTGGCTTATTGCCGGATGATACACTGCTTCATACCCCGGAATCGGCTCTGTCACAAGCTGCACATCTGTATACATACCATCATCTGTAACATTGTTGGAACTGCAACCAAGATAAAGCACATCACTACTTGTTTCGTGTAGTAATTCACCTCGTGCATACTCCATGTTTGCATTTATGTAACTTTCGTAAATTTTTATTGTACCACCCCAAAGATTTCTTATAAAATAAACTTCTTTTGCATCCTCTGTGATATAGCTATCCATATTATTTATCTCTTCCTGTGTAAAATACATCTCCATTATTTCAATCGGATATTCATAGCCATACGCATTAAATATCTGCTCATAATCTGTGATGTAGCTTACATCATAAACATCACTATCCCCCCAGAAGAAGTTATCGTTAAAAACAGATGAAAGTTTCGGGTTGCTGCCGTTCTCGTCCGTTTCAAACATATAATATTGTGTTATATTCAGCCCAAATTGCCCTGCATATTGTACAACCTCCATGTCAATTATCTCTTTTGCATCTACCTTTAAAATAAAAGTATTTTCAAGGCCATTTTGCCAGTATAACTCTGCATACCTATCACTTTCAAGAATTGTTTGCATAAGATGCATGTCGTCCCAAGCATAACTTTCGGGATAAAGGAACTCGATTTCTTCAACAATTAAACCAGGGTAATATTGCCCCTCCTCTCGCGATATTCTGTAATTATCAATTATATTCTCATCGTCAATAAAAGCTTGTATAGATGTAAAATCATGATATGTGATGGCATCAAGCAAATATTTTAAAGCAACCTCATCCTCTCCGATATAGCTTCGCTCATAAATTACAAAATCTCCATTTGCGTATGTAAACGCATCACCGCGGGTATCTTTTATATCAAAATTATCTAAAAAGCTTATTGTCCTTTGCGTAATTTCATCTGCGTTTGTTTCGTATCCTTGTGCAACAAATGTATGCTGTGTCGGATTTTCAAACCACTTATCGTAAAACTCTGCGTTAAATGCTTTCTGTGTTACAGGTTCCATATCTTGCCAATATTCCGTTGGCTCGTATCCTGCATCAGCATAGTCATATCCTACGGCAAACATCTCTGCTATTTCAAAATACTCTCCGTTAAAGCTCATTATAGACTTTGCAAAAACATAGTCTGATGAAGTAATGCCGAAATTAAGCAGATCGCCTCCAAAAGCAAGATAATTTCTGCCCTCAACCTCGGCATACTCTATATTAAACTGCATACCCTCCTCACCGTAAAAAGAGAGTGGGAATTCCCCTGCATGACAAACAGTGCCATTATCATCTAAATAATAAACATGCAGGTAATCATTTGGTCTTGAACCTATAAAATATTCACTTGAGATATCAAACATCTCGTCAACATTACCCTCGCTATCGCTGTTATATATGCGTGCAATAACAAGTTCGTATACGTCGTCGGCATTAAAGTCAACGAGGTTTGCATAAAAATATCCCATGTAGTCATTAGTTAATTCACCGTATGAAGATGAAAGCGCTTTTCGATAGGATCGAACAAGAGCGTTATAGGCGCCGTAGTCTATGTTGTTTGGGTTATTAAAGGTGTGGTCATACTGTGTGTTTATATTTTCGGATTCACTATTTTGGGTGCTTGGTTCACCGTCTTCAACTTCAATGCCTTGGAGAGTGTCTCCAAGTGCATCACCTAATGTACCCTCTTCATTGCTTTTGCATGAAACAAGCATTATTGAATAGATTAACAAAGCAAAAATTAATTTTAACATATATTTTATAATGTAAAAATTTTGTTTTCTATCGCTCATAAAACATTTCCTCTTTGATAGTATATAAGCTTTTAGCCCACTGCCTAATAGTTAACTATTTCCTGTGCTACGCCATTTTGTCATTAAGTTATAATGGACTTTTAATCAACCGCATTTATATTAATATCAATTTATAAAACGATATTATTATGCTTAATGTTGATGTAACAAAGTTTGATAGCACAACAATAATAACCGCTCTTTTATTCTGATTTTCAGCAAGCGCCGCAGCAGAACTCACAGCAGCTGTTTGCATCCGGTGTTGTTGTTGCACCACAGTTGGGGCATGTTACGGCTAACTTTGGTGCATTAGCCTCAGCAATATCTTCACGACTTTGTTCTCTAAGACCCATCAAGGTGCTTTTTATCTCCTCGGCATCACGCTCGGCCTCTTTATATTCATGTGAAAAACGGCTGCTGATATCATCGTCGTTAAGCTGGAATTTAATGTCGTCAAACCAGGGTGAGTTTATATAGATTGTGATATCAAAGTCGTAACTTTTTTTATAACGAGGTGGGTTATAACTCTCGCGCTTACCCGGCTCACTATCCTTATATATCTCGTGTTGGTGCTCCTCGATATCGATGTCGCAGCCGGTAACCTGTGAAAAATCAATTATATCTGGGTTTTTGTCCTTCCATTTTCTTGTCCGTGAAAAGAGCCACTTTTTATTATCTTCATCGATGCAAATTAGGTTTCTGCCACCTATAACCTTTGTTGGGTTAAATGCGGCTACGCTATGTTCATTTTGCATGCGGTAGGCAAGCTGTGCCTTTATATCATCAACGGTAGAGTTTCTTCGATCGTCAAAAAAGGGCGAAAGCTTGGCGGCGCAGTCCTTACAAAGGTTTCCGTCCTCTAATTTTCTATTGCCTAAAAGTCCGATTTTTTCGCTACAAACGTCACAGTATTTTTTGTCGAATAATCCCATGATAATATCCTTTCTGTAATTTAGATAAGTTAATATTTTTTACTCATAATCAATGTTGTTAATTGACATGGACTTGTATGTGAACTCGCCGTCGTCATTTTCTCTAAAGGTGATATTCAGCAAAGAGGTCTCCGACTCTGCCGAAATCCATTGATAAGACACAAAGTCTTCCCCTTGGTATGTTATATTCCCGTTGATACCGTTAAAATAGCGGGATAAAACCTCCTCATATGTAAGTGAGAATTTTTCATCGATGCTAAGATCTTGAAAAGCTAAATATACATCCCGCAACTCGTTCATGGTAAGGCTTGCCTGCGGCGCTGTTGTCTCGGGGGTGGTTGCAGTGCTATCTATTGCTGTATCGCCTGTGCCGTTATCTGTGCTTGTACCCTGTGAAGATGTACTGCTATCTACTATCTGTGCAATTGAGAAGTCTATGATA
>CAYJKW010000108.1:0-3588 GCA_964370765.1 uncultured Oscillospiraceae bacterium | reverse complement strand
TTCGAACCTGCGGCCTCTGCGTCCCGAACGCAGCGCTCTACCAAACTGAGCCACACCTCGTATTGTTATGACTGACTGTATGATATTATATCAAAAAACATGGTAAAAGTCAATACAAAAATACAGCGTTAACAATGATGAATTTGTTTAATATAATAAGGCAGATATAGCCTGTTTGCTATATCCGCCTTATTGTTTTATCTAGATTAAAATAGAGGTTTTAAAGTTTAAATTTGCTAACTAAAGTATGTAAAGTGTTAGCCTGTGAGGATAACTCTTGGCTTGCAGCAGCACTTTCCTCACTGGTTGCAGTGTTAGTTTGAATAACACTTGAAATTTGATCTATTCCATCTGAAATCTCTCTGATACCGTCGGCCTGTTCTCTTGTTGCCTCAGCTATCTGGCTAATTGTAAGAACCATCTGTTGAACTTTATTTGCAAGATCCTCGAAGGATGCATTAGTTTTTTGTGCGATACCCTCACCTGTTTCAACAGCACTGATGGAATGCTCTATCAGTTGAGTTGTATTTTTTGCAGCCTCAGATGACTTTTGTGCAAGGTTTCTAACTTCATCTGCAACAACTGCAAATCCCTTGCCGGCCTCACCTGCTCTTGCTGCCTCGACAGCTGCATTTAGGGCAAGTATATTTGTTTGGAATGCTATATCGTCTATAACCTTAATAACCTTAACAATATTTTCTGAAGTACTAGAAATTTCTTGCATGGCAAAAAGCATCTGATTCATGTCAGCAAGGGTGGAAGTTGTAACTTCGCCAGAGATTACGGCAATATCGTTTACTTTTTTAGCATTTTTAGAGTTATCGTCAATCTGTAAAGAGATTGACTGTAGACTACCTGAGAGTGTGTCTACACTGCTTGCCTGATTAACAGCACCTTCTGCTAGTGCCTGTGCACCATTTGAAACCATGTTAACGCTTGATGATATCTGTACTGCTGAGGTAGATACCTGTGATAGAGCATCCCTAACCGAGAATGTCATATCCTTAAGTGATTTGTAAAGTTGGTTCCAATCACCCACATATATATCAGGCGTACCAATATCTACGTTCCAATCACCCTTTGAAATTTTACCAAGCATCTCTACAAGTACACTGTTAAGGGTTGATAAGGTTGACCCCATCTTTATAAAATTATCCGATAATTCGCCAATCTCATTATTTGATTTTATATCAAGCTCGATATCCATATTACCTTGAGACATATTTTTTGCAGCATTCATAACTTGTGCCAGTGGCTTAGTAACAGTCCTGTCGATCATTATTTTAGCAATTATACATATTACAAGGATTAATACAATACCTACCAACATCAAAATTGTTAAGGACGTGTTAATTGATGCATCGTTAGCATGGCTTGAAATGCCTGAAAAAAGCACTCCAATAATCTCCCCTGTCTCGTTACGATATGGTATGTAGGATGTGATATGACTTTCGCCTAAGATATTGGCTTCGCCTACATAGCTTTGTCCTTGATTAATTACTATATTAGCAATTGTAGGGTCAAGAGTGGTTCCGACAACTCTCTGTCCGTCCAGTACAATGGTGGTGGATTCCCTTACATCACCGTCAAAAATAGTAAACTCACAACCTGTTATCTGTTTTAAACGATCTAAAATTTCGGTTTTGTCTTCAATCTCCTCAACATTGAGTACGCTAAGTTCATACTCAAGTATATTTGTTCCGGTAACACATTGATCTGTAAGTTCACCAATAACATTATTGGTTGTTACTATACCACTCAATATAATCATAACCGTAACTATAAGTGTAGTCATAATTGCAATTGAAATATTAAATTGTGTTGAAAGTTTTCCTTTTTTTTTGTTGTTTGCTGACTTTGCCATTTGTGTTCTCCTGTTTTGGTACCGTTTTTTTATTATCCTACATTTTTAACTAAATGTAAATGCTTTTTTCATATTTTACATAAATTTTATATAAAAAAACAGAGCAACGATTTCGTAACTCTGTTTAGAATATTGCTTAAGTTATTCTACTGTATATACATTGGTATAGGAGCCGTCGGCCTCCCTCTCCCAATATAGTGTAACAGTTGTAATTTTAGTAAGTTCGAGTCCGTAATACTCGTACTCATCGCCGTCGTCATCTAAGGTGTACATATCATATATAGTACCGGCAGCAGCAAGAAAATCAAATTCAATATCAATACTCTCACCATCATAGAGAACTGTTCCTGCAGGTAATATATTTTCCCCAAAGCTTGTATCCCAATCTTCCGAAAGCCTAACATCAACAATATTTGCACCGCTATTATTAATCAAGGTGAAGTCAAGGCTATAAAGTTCTTCGTCACCGGAAGACTCAGGCATACTTAAATTGCCAAGTGCTGAAAGTGTGTCGGTTGATGAGGTATTTACTGCATCAGATTCGTTGTAAATTTGTTGTATATCAGCCGAGTCATACTCCGGATATTCATGGAACCCAGAATCAACTTCTTCCTGCCAACTTGCTCCGAAAGGTTTCATAAATATAACAAATGACATAAAGTTACCGTCGTTATCAACAATATCGGTTGACATTGTAAATTTATCATCAAAATCGGGTGATGGTAGGAACTTCCAATCCTCATCACTAAGTTGGGTGTTACCCATATTAACATTTATACCGGACAGACTTAAGCTTTCACCGCCTGAAACCTCACAATCGCCAGCGATAAATGCTTCTCCTGTATCTGTTGCATAGACGGTAAATTGTCCCATATCGCCCTCGTCGATATTAACAACTATATAAGCATCTATTGTATCGTAGTATAAATCAGAGTAGATACCATCTGTTTCATAGAATGATATTATTCCATACCAAGCTCCGGTCCAGTACTCTGCAAGTTCGGAATTGTTAGTTTGTGGAATAGGTGATACCTGACTGTTTTCAACTGTGCTATTCGAGGTAGAGTCGGGATCCGGTGTCGTTGAACTACCGTCACCTTTAATATAATGTATATCAAAGCCCATACTTAAAATATTGGTTAGCATTATGCTGTTGCCTTCTAATTTTCCTAGAATGGTATCTGATCCATCTGTGATTGTAAGTACAGTACCATCTAAACTCCACTCAGCATTAAACGATTCATCTTGAAGAATCAACGTACATTTTCCACCACTTTTAAGCTCGAGAGTTACCTCGTCTCCTAGCATGGCTTCTTCAGGGTGCATCTGTACACCACCAACAGTTACTTCGGTTGCAGTATAGATACCAAGATTTTCGTCATTAGAACCAGATAGCATTGGCAAAATAAAAACAATAGCAATTATTATTGCAACTATCACTGCAACGGCTATTCCAATAATTCCAAAAAGTTTTCCTTTGTTGGTTGGTTTTGTAGTTGTAGAAACACCTCCCCTTTGTTGCATAGGAGCACCATTATTATAGGGTGGCTGTTGAGGCGGCATACCTACACCCATAGGCGGTTGTTGAGTAGGTCTACCTACACCCATAGGCGGCTGTTGAGGAGGTCTACCTGCACCCATAGGCGGTTGTTGAGGTGGCATACCCGAACCCATAGGCGGCTGCTGAGGTGGTCTACCCGGACCCACAGGCGGTTGTTGAGGAG
>CAYJKW010000107.1:0-3621 GCA_964370765.1 uncultured Oscillospiraceae bacterium | reverse complement strand
GTGTTTACCTCGAACAGATGTGGCGGAGAGAGAGGGATTCGAACCCTCGTCAAGCTATTAACCTGAACACGATTTCCAATCGTGCGCCTTAGACCAACTCAGCCATCTCTCCAACTAGATTATTCAATTTTAATACCATCTATCTATGGTGCTAAATTATTATACTATATCATTAACAAAAATGCAAGCCTTTTTTGCATTTAGCAGTTGAATGATCACTAGAACAGCAAAAAAACTAAGTTTGACTTTAACGCAATATTTATGATATACTGATTATATATTGCAAGTTATATATAACAAAGGAATTTAATATGAGTAAATCGAAATATATTTTAACGACCGTTGTAATTACTGCACTACTATCAACCACTGCATTTGCCTATCTTGACCCATCAGTTATGACACAGCTTGTACAGGCTATAGCCGGAATTGTAATTGCTGTGGGTGCTGTTGTAGGCGTATACTTTTATAAGATAAAAAAGAAGGTTACTAAAGCCATGAACCTAGAAGAAACCACCAAAAAAGAGGTGGAGGATGAACTGGTAATATTTGATAACGAATCATCAAAAGAATAATACCTAAGTGGTATAGCTAAGATGAAAAGGATATTACCTACCTTAAAGTATTCTGTGTTTATTGTCGTAATAGTTCTTATAAATGTTTTTGTAGTTAATGTTACACTTGTAATTGGGGATAGCATGTCTCCTACACTAAATAATCTTGACATTGTTCTTCTTTATAAATTTAACTATACCCCTATAATAGGTGATGTAGTTGTTACTACAGCTGAGAATGAGCTTGAGGTTAACCTAGTTAAACGGGTTATAGCAACTCAGGGGCAACAGGTAGTTATAAAGAATGGCATTCTTACCGTTGACGGCAATATAGTGGCTGAATATATATCCAATGATATCGAGCTTGATATTGAGATAGAGGTGCCTGATGACGCCGCGTTTTTAATAGGTGACAACTACGATTGTTCAAAAGACAGCCGCCATATCGGTCCAATAACATTTATGGATATAAAGGGGAAGGTTTTATTTTTATAGCTTTGATGTTATGAGTAAAAAGTATACATAGCACTGCTATCAAAATATTTATTTAACTGCAAGCGTCGCATCCTCTAAGTTATGCCTACTAAAAAAACCTTGACATTCTTAATCCCATACACTATAATAAGTAGTACAAAATATACGGCATAGTCCGTTTACGATAGGGGGGTTAAATTTGTCAGAAGTCCGTGTAAAGGAGAATGAGTCACTGGATAGTGCTCTACGTCGCTTTAAGCGCTCTTGTGCTCGCAGTGGTGTGCTCGCTGAGGTTCGTAAGCGTGAGCATTACGAGAAGCCTTCAGTTAAACGTAAAAGAAAGGCTGAAGCTGCAAGAAAGCGCAAGTACTAAGTTTTTAGAACCGCTAAGCATCGTATGATGGTTAGCGGTTTTAGTTTTTATAGAGGAGAATAATGGGGTTTTTAAAAGATTACGGCTTTTCTGAACGCTTTGCTTTAGAGGCAGAGTTGTATCCTGAGCTATCACCGGCAAGGGTTACAGCACAGCATAAAGGTCTTTATAACATAGTGACCGAGTCGGGAGAGTGTAGTTGTGAGATATCGGGTAGGTTTCGCTATGAAACAGCCGAGATGGTTGAATTCCCAACAGTGGGTGACTTTGTAATGGTGAAGAAAGTTGGAGGCGGTAGCAATGCAATAATACAGCATGTGTTAAGCAGAAAAAGCATATTTATGCGCACAGCTGTAGGGTTAACAGGTCAAGCACAACCGGTTGTGACAAATGTCGATATCGTATTTATCTGTATGTCACTAAACAATAATTTTAACCTTAGCAGGCTTGAACGTTATCTTGGTGTTGCGTGGGATAGTAAAGCTACACCTGTAATTATACTTACAAAATCTGATCTATGTGATGATGTGAAAAGTTACATAGATGAGGCTGAAAGGGTTTCGCTTTATTCAGATGTTATTGCACTATCTATATTTGATGATATAGATGAAAAACTGTCACCATATCTTGAGCCTGGGACTACCGTTGCATTTATCGGATCGTCCGGCGTTGGAAAATCAACCATTATCAATAAACTTTTGGGTGACGATATAGTATTGACAGCAGATATTAGCAAAGATGATAAGGGTAGACATACTACAACCGGAAAACAGATGTACTGTTGCTCGAATGGGTCGGTTCTTATAGACACTCCAGGCATGCGCGAGCTAGGTGTTCAAACGGTTGATCTGTCGTCGACCTTTGACGAAATAGAAAAGCTTACCATGGACTGTAAGTTTAGTGATTGTACTCATAGCAATGAAAAAGGGTGTGCCATCTTAAAAGCCTTGAGTGATGGCTTGCTTGAGAAAAGACGTTTTGAGAACTATCTAAAACTTAAGGCGGAGGCAGGATATGAGGGATTGAGTAGCCGAGAGATTGAGGAGAAAAAATTCGCCCGATTTGGCGGTGTAAAAAAGATACGTAAAATAGGGGATGCAGCCAGAGATATAAAATATCGTAATCGGTAAAGAGGATTTTAAGCAACAGTCTAAAATAAATTGTAAACCACCTGGTATTAATCCCGGTGGTTTAACTTTTTATTGCCTGAATTGTATTCTTGGTTCAACTGCCTTTTGAAAAAACAATTTTGATATACTAAGTGTTATTAATTGTCGAATTAAACAAAAAGTTGTTTAACTGGTGAGGTAACTTATTTCTGCTGTTGTTAGCATTGTCTGTGCAGCTTTGTTTATGGCAAGTGCTAAAACATTGGCGGCTTTTTCCATCACCATATCAAGTTGACGAGCGGTAACTATAAGCTGTCCTTTACCGTGCTTGTACTGCATAATTGTGGGGACGCCTATAGCAATCGTGCTACAGCCCAGTGTTTTCTCGTTAAGGTTGTAGTTACCGCCGGGACATAGCCCGGTGTCGCTTATCTGTACGGTGCAACCAAGGCGTGAGGGGTCGTTTGTGTAAAGGCTATCTACGCATATTACAGCAGCGGGATTTACCTTTTTTATTAAAGCAACTATAGACTCGGTGGTATCTATTCCGGTTTTGCCACACACTCCAGGCGTAAAGGCACAAACCTTGCGTAGGCGAAAATCATGATTTTCGCCGTCATTATCAATCATACGTGTTACAAATATTTTTCTTGCTGTCAAAGCACCGAGACTATCGGCGGTAACCTGCTCATTTCCAAGCCCCACTATCATAAGAAGTCCCTTGTCTGGCAAAATCTCTCTAAGCTCGTTGCATACAGCCGAAATATATCTGTCATTTCGATCATCTACCAGTGCAAAGTTTGGCATATCTAGGACGGAATAACGTCCCTTTGCACGATTAAGACCATGTTTATTAATGTTGACCCTTGTAACCTCTATGTCGGCAATTGAATAGCAGCTAATATCGACCCCTTGCGGTATATTGCCATCTGTATTCTTGTATATTTCGGTAGCTATATCAGTATAAAAAGGCATACTATCCTCCGGTGTTTTACAGTTATTTTGGTCAGCTTTATTATTGACTATACATAAAAAAAATGTTAGAATACCAATAACGTTTAAATGAAAGAGGTCCAGTTTTGAAAGAAAAGCTACAACAACTTAAAGAGGA
>CAYJKW010000106.1:0-3889 GCA_964370765.1 uncultured Oscillospiraceae bacterium | reverse complement strand
ACGTGCAATTTGCACAATGTTGGGGCGTGAAAAAAGCAATGACTCTTGCCATTAACTTTGACCTAAGCCCTGAAATTCGAACACGCCTTACACGTACAATTTTTGCACCGGCACGGTGTAGCCAAGCTAGCATAGCATCAGCGATGTTCTGCTAGTTTTATAAATCTATTGCACGGTTGTATCGCCTGTTAGTCTTGGTACGCTCGAAATTTTTCTTTTCGATGTATGCGTATTTGATGTCAGCTTATATGGACAGCGGGTGCCGATTCTCAAGGTAACAACTATGAAGGAATAATACTTGTTCGGCAACCTTTGCGCACTTCAGTCTACACCGCAAACAATGAGCTAATTAAGTTAACTGATGATGCAATAATCAAAGAATATGCTGAACATTTGATTAGTTTATTAGGTGGGGAAGCGGTGCCGGCTAATACTTTTTACTCGTCACTTAATACAGGGTATGCTGCTTTTTTAGCACAACCTAAATCCCAACTTGCTAACGACGCAGCATTAGGATTTCATATAAACACTTCAACAGGTGAGGTTGTTCTAGCGACATGGGCAGGGAATGGGGATGTTAATATTTGGGTAGATATTGGCCTAAATGCAAGTAAAACAAAATAAAAAACCCTGTGCTTGTAATGGGTTAGCGTAAAACATTTATAATTTTACAAAAAGACTAAGCTTAAACATATTTAGCTTAGTCTTTTATCATATTATTACAATTATATGCAAATTGTACATTGTTGCTTTATAATGTTGATTTACGGTTGGGATTTTGATATAATAGGGTTATCTAAATGCAAAACACTGTACAATGTCGATATGAATTATAGTGTAGGTTTTACATTTGATATATACTATACTAATACTTCTACAGGAGGTGTAGCGTAAAATGCATATAGAAATAAGCACATTGCTTTTTATAGTTTCATTAATAGCTATGTTTGTATACCAGTTTTCCTCATTTTCTTACGCATCAAGCCTGTTGGTAGGAGGTGTGAAAAAAAGGTGGGTATATGTAGCTTTAGCAGCTGCAAATACATTATGCTTTGCTGTTGTGCAATATATGCAACTACCACTATATTTAATTTTATTAATATTCTTGGTGGCACTTACGATAGAGTTTAAACTTATTTCTAAAACTGACTATGTACAGGTTTTCTGCGGTGCATCGATATTTGTTTTGCACATATCTGCATCGGTTGTACCATTAATCGTTATTTTTAGTAATGTTTTTGAAATTTCGCCTGCAGCGTTAATTAGCGACTCGATCTACGATCACATTATTGTAATTATTATCTGTGTTGTTTTATCCTTAGCACATGAACTTGTAAAAAAATATATAGACAATACATCTATTCAAAGGGTCACTGTAAAAAGTCGACATTCTGTTATTCTTCTTGGTGCCATTGTACTTATTGTAATTCTACAGATCGATCATTCAATAACAATGATGAGCGATACTTTTTATCCTGCACAGATATTGCTGTCGTTGACAATCTCGCTTGCCTCACTGCTTATCTTCTACCTATTCTTTTTATACGCTATCAACCTGATAGATGCAAGCCTATATAAAAGATATTCCGATAAGGTTATTGGGGAACAACAAAAAATATCTGAGCAGAAAGAAACATTACTAATAAAAATCGAAAGAGATGAGCTAACCGGCGTATTTAATCGTGGCTACATAATGAATGCACTCGAAAAAATGTGCGAAGATGAAGAACCACAGGATGCGTTTAACGTTCTATTTGTAGATATAAATGCTTTAAAATACACCAACGATACATATGGTCATAAAGCCGGAGATAGGCTAATAACAAAGATTGCACATGCTATTTTAAATACCGTGCGTGAGCATGATCTTGTTGCACGTATAGGTGGGGACGAGTTCCTTGTTGTACTTTCCGAATCAAGGGGCGAGGAATGCGAGGTCGTTGTAGATAGGATAATGCAATATATCGAACATCAAAACGAGACGGAGGAATTTCTAGTTTCTGCAAGTATAGGTTCGGTGTATGTGGATGAACAGGCGAGAAAACAGGGCGTGAACTATATTTTATCGGCAGCCGATGAAGATATGAGAAAGAATAAAGCACAGTTTTACAAAGAGCGGAAGGAGGGTTAGGTATGATAACGTTATTATCCGCTTTACTTATAGTCGCATTTATTGCATATCACCATACATTTTTTTCGTACTGTGCATACATATTTAATATAAATAGATTTCCCAAAATTCAGGGTCTAATATGTGGGGTTATTAATTTTTTACTATGGGTGCTTTATGTGTTTTTCCTGCCTATAAGTCACGAACCGGTTGCCCTTTTATTATATGCAATAGTTGTATTTATCGAAACTAAGATTGTGTTTAAAGGCAATATTATACAGCAGTTGTTTATTTCGATAACATTTGCAATCAACCTGTTTGCAAAAAGGATTGCGGCACTGGCTACGGTTGCCATACTTAACCACGGTAGTATAGTGGATGTTATGGGCGACATTGAACTATCGCTATTGGTTACGGTAATATGCTTTGCTGTTTCGGTTTCGACAATTGGATTTGCACGCAAATCAATACCGAGAAACTCGCTCGATACCATACTTTCGGACAATAAAAACCTTGCGTTTTTAACAACTGCATTTGCTATACTTTTTTCAACGCTAGTTGCATTTTTACTTACTATTACTATTGATATAGGATTTTTATTACTACATCATTACGTAGTGTTAGGCTTTATTGTTATAAGTGCTTTTGCTGTTTTTATTGTATTTGCATACAACCTTGCCGAACTTAGGATTCAAACCGAGACATACAAAAGGTTGACCCGCAAAAATACAGAGGATTTAGAGCAGCTTAAAGATCTGGAGCAGGTAGCGATTAAGGATCCACTTACAAATCTGTATACAAGGGATTATGCCGATGAAACTATTCAAAGGATGATAGATGAAAGAAGATTCTTTTTTGTTGCCTTTGTAGATCTTGACGGTCTTAAAACGGTGAATGATGTTCATGGCCACGAAGAAGGCGACTTTTATATCAAGACTGTTGCAGATATTTTGCAGGACTATTTTAAAAATGATGCTGTATGTAGATACGGCGGTGATGAGATTGTTGTTGTTGGAAGATGTAGGGTGGAGGATGAGATAACAAAAAAATTAATTCAAAGCTATAAAGGTGTTATTAATATTCCAAAACTATTTAACAAAAAATATGCAACCTCGATAAGCTATGGTGTAGCATTTAAACACCCAACCGAGATAATTGCAGCATCCGAGCTAATCACAATTGCCGATGTACGTATGTATGAGCTAAAAAAGAGTAATAGGAAACTTCGTAAAGTAGTTTCGGTAAAAGCATAGAGGGTAAACAACGCCCGGCTTTTAAAATAGCATTAATGGATAGGATCTGAGATTATAAATGTATAGTTTAAGGCTATACCCAGCGATTGTTGCGGGTATAGCCTTAATGTTTTGTTAGCTGGATATTTATTAAAAAATATTAGTCAACACTAAAGAAACACCGGATAAAAGAAGGAAAAAGATTATACATTTCTTTACCGCTGCCTTGCTGACCTTTTTTGCTATTCCCATGCCTGTGAATAGGCCGACTAACATAAAAGGGAATAGCCAAAGGACGGATTGAAATAACTCTAGCGTCAATATGCCGGTTGAAATATAAAGCACTATCCGAAAAACGTTGTTTACGGAATATATTATGTTAAGGGTGGATTTGAATGTATCTACATCCTCGGTTGTGCGGGTGATGTAGGCAACCAATAATGCACCGGTACCAAAAAGGCCACCTAATACTCCTGATATAAGGCCGATTACAACCGCTAAAGGGGTGTTTTGTTGATGCTTCTTAGTGCTATTATTTCGCAAAAGC
>CAYJKW010000105.1:0-3935 GCA_964370765.1 uncultured Oscillospiraceae bacterium | reverse complement strand
CAGTGTTAGCACCAGTACTTATTGTATTTGGTATGGTGTTTAGCCTACAGGATGGCATCGATTTTGGCAAGATTATGAACTTTTTCGATCCTCAGAGTATCGCCATTACAATTGGTGGTACTATTGCTTGCCTGCTGTTGTCATTTCCGGCAAGTAGTCTCGGTAAGATTTTCAAGCATATCTTAATATTATATAAACCCCAAAAGTATAATCCACTTGAGTACATAGATAGTATTGTGGATTTTGCAAAGGAAGCACGCAGTAAGGGACTTCTTTCGCTTGAGGATAAACTAAACCAGACAAAGGATGTTTTCCTTAAAAACAGCCTTATGCTGGTTGTTGATAGTGTTGACCCAGAAAAGGTAAAGGAACTACTTGATAGTGAGCTACAATACCTTGATGATAGACATGCAAGGGATAGGGCTTTCTATGAGAAAGGCGCAGCATATGCACCGGCATTTGGTATGATTGGTACCCTTGTAGGATTGGTTAATATGCTTCAAAACATGGGGAATCCGGATGATATCGGTCCTAACATGGCGGTTGCACTGCTAACTACATTATACGGTAGTATCTTTGCTAACATCTTCTTTGCACCACTCGCAACAAAACTTGCGGTTAGGCATGAAGAAGAATATTTGTGTAAAATGCTTATTGCCGAGGGAGTACAGGCAATTCAGGCTGGCGAAAACCCGAAATTCATTGCTGAGAAATTAATGCTACTTCTGCCTGCAAGCATAGGAAAAAAAGGTGGCAAAAAAGGAAAAGGCGGTGGAGATGCCGCACCGGCCGAATAATATTTGAGAACTACGGAAAGGGGGGAGTAATATGGCAAGAAGGAATAAGTCCGGTGGCGGAGGTGGCGGCGATAATGATTGGTTAAATACCTACGCTGACATGGTTACCTTGTTAATGTGTTTTTTCGTGCTACTGTTTGCTTCTTCCGAAGTTGATGCAGAAAAGTATGAGATGATCGTTAAGTCATTTGCTCGTACCGATGCTGAGACAGCGCAGGTAATCTTAACACCGGAGGGTGATGGAGAGGATATGGCGTCAAATCAGGGGGACGGAACAATGGTTCCCGACGAAACACTTAACCCTGACACAGCAAATCAACTACCACAAACGATGGAAGACCTATATGAATACCTACAGCAATATGTAAGCGAAAACAACCTAGAGGGTAGTGTTCATATTGAAAAGCAGGATAACCTTGTTTTTGTAAGATTTAATGATAACATCTTTTTCCATCCCGACCAGGCTGTACTACTCGACTCGGCTGTTCCAATAATTGAAACGATAACCAGTGCACTTGTATCGGTTAATGATGAGATAGCAAATATTCGTATAAACGGATATACTGCACAGGTGGATGGACCATCATTTGTAAACGATAGGGTGTTATCTTCTGATCGTGCAAATGCAGTCGCAGGAGTGTTTGACGATGCAGGAATTCCACCACACAAAACTATCGCTATTGGCTATGGTAAGAATTATCCTATAGCCGATAACTCCACCGAAGAGGGTAGGGCTCAAAACCGTAGGGTTGAGCTTATGATAATAGGAACAGGTTTTGATCCAACAGATCCTGAGGCACTTGCGGCAATTACTGATCAGGGACTGGACCCGGCATTCCATTACGATTATTCAACACCGACAGATTTTGGGGAGGGTGGCACAAGTTAAAGATGTACTGTATTTTATATGAAAGTGAGGTGATGTATAATTGGCAGAGGTTTTATCACAACAGCAGATAGACGCACTTTTGAAGGGGATAGACGAAGGTACAACCGAGGAAATAGTTGAAGAAACCATAGGCACCGGGCCGGACAAACGAAAAGTCAAGGACTATGATTTCCGATCACCAAAGAAATTTACAAAAGAGCAGCTTAGGCTAATAGACAACCTTCACGAAAATTTATCAAGACAACTATCGACATACTTCTCTAGCATACTTCGCACCTTTAGTGAAGTTAAGGTGCTACAGGTTGAGGAACAACGGTACTTTGAATTTAACAATGCATTACCGGATAGTACGCTGTTAGGTTTAGTAGAACTTAAACCTGAGAACGACAACCTCGATGAGATGACAACCATAATGGAGTTTTCAAATGGTGTAACTTTCACCGTGATTGATCGATTGTTAGGTGGTACTGGTGAGGACAGCGGAGTTAATAGAGATCTAACCGAGATTGAACTTAACATTATGAGAAATGTTATCTCTAAGATGACATTCTATATTCAGGAAGCGTGGGGAACGTTACTACCAACATCGGCCAAGCTTGCATCAATCGAAACCAATCCACGACTATTACAGCTGTTTTCCCCGGAGGATATTGTAGTTATAGTTTTGCTAGAACTTAAGGTTGGCACAACTACATCAACCATCTCCATTTGTTTACCGGCTACAAGTCTTGGAGAGCTTATGGGAGAATTTGTTCCAAAATATATTAGGGGTGGAACAAAGTCAAAGCTTGTGGCTGAAAGAGAGACTAACCGTAAAGAAAATATTGAATTTGCATTATCGTCAGCCGATGTTGATTTATGTGTCGTATTTGATACAATCGAGCTAGAGTTGATAGATGTACTGAGACTTCAACCTAATGATGTAATCCAGCTTAAAAAACCATTGTCAGGCGAGGTTGACATCCTAATTCATGATAAACCCTATTTCCAAGGCGCACTGGGTTTAAGCAAAAATAATAAAGCAGTAAGAATTAATAAAGTATATTAGTAAGGGAAAGAGTATGGCAGAAGAGAATATGTTATCCCCAATGGAAATTGATGCCATTGGTGAGGTCATGAACATTAGTATGGGAAGTGCTGCTACGGCTGTTTCTACCATGCTGGACAGGCAGACAGTAATCACTACTCCAACCGTAACGGTTATGAAGATGGCGGATATTGATTACACCGACCTTGAGCCGGCAATGATAGTTAAAATTGTCTATGTAGAAGGACTTGACGGCTCTAATGTTATGGCATTTAAACAATCGGATATGCAGCTTATCCTTAACCAACTTATGGGTATTGATGAGCCACCGAGTGACGACTTTGTTTTTGACGAGCTAAGTATTAGTGCTGCCTGTGAGGTAATGAACCAGATGATGGGTGCCTCTGCAAGTGCATTGTCTGATTTCCTATCTATGCGTATCGATATATCACCGCCTACGGCAACGGTCATGAATGAGGAAAACACCTTTAAAGGTGCCTTGGGAATTTCGGATGAAGAAACGGTTGTAACCATAAACTTTAATCTTGAGATTGTAGGGATAACTCAAAGTCAGTTTATGAGTGTTCTAACGGTGGATCTTGCAAAAGCAATTATTAATAAATTCATGGGTGGTGAGGATTCAATTTCTTTACCAGAAGAGGTACCGGTACCAGAACCAGTGTCGGCAGCGAGTCAACCACAACCTGTTTATCCGATGGATCATCAGCAATCTGCATCAATGCCGCCGCAGGTAGGCAACTCGGCTCAGCTTGTTACGGCTATGCCGCCACGAGCAACAGCACCACCCCCATCGGAGATCCATCCGGCACAGTTCCCGTCATTTGATCAATCTCAGGGGGCGATTGAAGTACCTGCTGGAAATATAAATCTACTTATGAATGTTCCGCTTACCATAAGTGTCGAGATAGGCAAAACTAAACGTAAAATTAAGGACATTATGGATTTTGCTCACGGTACGGTATTAGAGCTTGAGAAACAGGCTGGTGCACCGGTAGATATAGTTGTAAATGGCCAACTTATGGCCCGTGGAGATGTAGTGGTAATCGAAGATAACTTCGGAGTAAGAATTACCGAGATTCTCAACGTACAGGACGTTATTAACAACCTACAAAATAATATATAGGAGTTAAATTATGGAAGACAAAAAAATTATGGTAGTAGATGATGCAGCTTTTATGAGAATGATGATAAAAGATACATT
>CAYJKW010000104.1:0-4237 GCA_964370765.1 uncultured Oscillospiraceae bacterium | reverse complement strand
GTTGCAGAGGGTGCACGTGAAGCCGGATTGACACTGTAAGAAGGAGTATGGAAGTGGATAAAATCAACGCAGCTACTCTTGATATTAAGGAAAAAGTTGTTGCCATTAACCGTGTTTCTAAAACGGTTAAGGGTGGTCGTATATTTAAGTTTTCCGCACTTGTTGTTGTGGGTGACGGTAACGGCTCTATAGGCTACGGCCTCGGCAAGGCATCAGAAGTACCGGAGGCAATCCGCAAAGGTATGGAAGATGCAAAGAAAAATATGTTTAAAATCTCGCTAAGAGGTACTACAATTCCTCATGAGACTGTTGGCAAATTCGGCGCAGGCCGTGTTATGCTTCGTCCTGCAGCTCCTGGTACCGGTGTTATTGCTGGTGGTCCGGTTCGTGCTGTACTTGAGGTTTCCGGTATCAAGGATATTCGTACAAAATGTATACGCTCTAACAACCCCTGTAATGTTGTTGCAGCTACAGTTAATGGCCTTAAAAGCCTACGTGACCTAAAGCAGGTTGCAGAAAACCGTGGCAAGACAATTGCAGAAATCATCGGTTAGTGGAGGATATGATTGATGGCAGTAAAAAAACAAATGGACGGCATCCGTATTAAGCTTGTACGCTCGCTTGTTGGATGCAAAGAAGGTCAGATTGCTACAGCACATGCACTTGGTCTTAGAAGAGTAGGCATGGAGACTGTTCAGCCCGACAATGCCGCAACAAAAGGTAAGATTACAAAAATATCCCACCTTGTTGCAGTAATAGAGAATTAATAGGAGGGTAAACCTGTGCAACTGCATGAACTAAAACCCGCCGACGGTGCGGTTAAATCCGTAAAGCGCAAAGGTAGAGGTCACGCCTCCGGCAACGGAAAAACTGCCGGTTATGGTCATAAAGGCCAGAAAGCCCGTAGTGGTTCCAAAAAGGCAGGATTTGAAGGCGGTCAGCTACCATTACAGCGTCGACTACCTAAAATTGGATTCAACAATATATTCAGAAAAGAATATGAAACTGTTAATATTGCTCAACTTGACATTATTGCAGAGGGAACGGTTGTTGACCGTAACGCTTTGGTAGAGGCAGGTATATTAAGAAATACTCGTAAAGCTGTAAAGGTACTTGGTACCGGCGAGCTAACTAAGAACTTAACCGTAAAGCTCGATGCTTATACCGCTTCGGCTAAGGAAAAAATTGAGAAGGCCGGAGGAAAGGCCGAGGAGGTTTAGGTGCTGTCTACGCTTAAACAGGCATGGAAAATTGAAGATTTACGAAAGAAAATCCTTTACACACTAATGATGCTTTTAATTTTCAGAATTGGTGTGGCCATTCCGGTGCCATTTATGAGCCCGGATGCACTTTCAGCCCTTGTAACACAGACAGGTAGCCTTTTAGGTTATTTTGATATGTTAACCGGTGGAGCCTTTTCACAGGCAACACTGTTCGCACTGTCTGTACAGCCCTACATCACAGCCTCGATTATTGTAAACTTATTAACAGTTGCTATACCGGCATTGGAAAGGTTAGCAAAAGAAGGCGATTCCGGACGAAAAAAACTTCAGAAAATTACTAGATGGGCCGGTGCTGGTTTGGCGTTTGTTCTGGCGATAATGTATTATTTCCTACTGCGCTCACAAAATGCACTAACCTATACATCCGGATTTGAGGGGATTTTCTCAGCAATAGTTATTATACTTGCCTTTACTGCAGGTGCCGTTCTAATAATGTGGATGGGCGAGCAGATTGATCGTAAGGGAATAGGTAATGGACTTTCGATACTGATTTTTGCAGGTATTGTATCCGGACTACCAAGTATAATAAGCAGCATTGGACAATATCTTGAGCTTGCCGCAAATGGCAATCCAATGATATATATCTATCTACCGATTATCGGCATACTTGCATTAGTTGCAGTAGCATTTGTTGTTGTACTTGCAGCAGCAGAGCGCCGTATACCGGTACAGTATGCAAAAAGAGTAGTTGGACGTAAAATGTTTGGCGGACAGTCAACATTTATACCAATTAAAGTAAACATGAGCGGTGTTATGCCAATCATCTTTGCATCGGCAATAGTATCAATACCGGGCACGATATCAGCATTTGCACAGCCATCACCGGATAGCACACTAGGTCAGATTCTTGCTACCTTTAACTATAATGGTTTTGCATATGCGATAATCTATCTGCTACTAATTGTAGGGTTTAACTACTTTTATGTATCAATGCAGTATAACCCGATAGAGATCGCAAATAATCTACGCAAAAACAACGGCACAATTCCGGGAATTAGACCCGGTAAGCCAACATCAGATTTTATTATAAAGGTTTTATCAAAAATCACCTTTATAGGCGCAATTTTCCTTGCCACCGTTGCAGTTGGTCCGATTATTCTTGGTAACATTACAGGAATTAATCTACAACTTGGTGGTACATCACTACTGATTGTGGTTGGTGTTGCACTTGATACGGTACGCCAGATAGAAAGTTACCTAACAATGCGCCACCACAAAGGCTTTTTAGAATAAACAAAGGAGGCTTCAAGTGAATTTAATTTTCTTAGGTGCTCCCGGTGCCGGCAAAGGCACGGCAGCAGAGGGGATTGCTCAAAAATACTCCTTTGCTTCCATCAGTACCGGCGCAATTCTCCGGGAGGCAATCAAAAACCAGACAGAGCTTGGTTTAACTGCAAAATCACTAATTGATGCAGGTAAACTTGTACCGGATGATGTTATTATTAGCATTGTGAAGGAGCGTATCAAGGAAGATGACTGTGCTGGCGGCTTTATACTGGACGGTGTACCGAGAACGTTAGAGCAGGCACGGATGTTAGATGAACTTGGAGTAGTAATCGATAAAGTAGTTCAGTTTGACATAGACCCTCAGATCGTAATAGATAGACTAACCGGTCGTAGGGTTTGTGTAGACTGCGGTAGTACATTTCACATACAGACAAAGCAAAGTGCCGTTGACGGCGTATGTGACCGTTGTAACGGCAATCTAATTATCCGCAAGGATGACGAGCCAGACACAATTAAAGAACGGCTTAGGGTTTATGATGAGCTTACAAAACCGTTGGTTGACTATTATGCAACCGCTGGCAAGCTTGTAAACGTTAATGCAGCAGACAGTATAGAGGATGTACTAAAGGAAGTTTCAAAAACACTGGGGCTGTAGATTGATAATTGTAAAAAATTATAAAGAGATTGAAAAGCTATCTAAAGCTTGTGCCATTTCTGCCGCAGCGCTTAAAGCCACAGGGGCTGCTGTAGCGGCTGGAATAACCGGTCGCGAACTTGAGTCGATTGCAGTAAAGGTTATTACACAGGCAGGAGCAACACCAAGCTTTTACAAATACGGAGGATTCCCCGGAAAAATATGCATATCGGTTAACGATACAGTAATTCACGGAATACCATCGAATGATAAATTGAAATCGGGCGATATTGTCAGTATAGACATAGGCGCATACTACGATGGTTACCACGGGGACAATGCTGCTACCTATATGGTGGGCGAAGTTAGTGACGAGGCAAGGAAGCTTGTTAAGGAAACATACAACTCGCTACATCGTGCAATAGATGCCGCAAGATCTGGAAACAGAATCGGTGACATAAGCAATGCGATACAGCTTCATGTTGAGCAGTTTGGCTTTAAACCGGTAAAGGACTGGGTTGGACACGGAATAGGTAGAGAGTTACATGAGGATCCACAGATTCCATGCTTCGGACCACCGGGTAGGGGATCACGGATAATACCGGGAATGACAATTGCAATCGAACCGATGGTAAATGTCGGAACACGATTAACAAAAGTCTTATCGGATGAATGGACTGTAAAGACGCAAGATAATACATTATCAGCCCATTTTGAACACACGGTTGCTATCACAAACGATGGCGCAAAAATTCTCACAGCTGGTTGGGAGGATGGATTACAATGGTAAAACTCATTCCAAACACCCACGCGGCACCGGTAGTGGGACAACTTGTGACATCGCTTGCGGGTAGAGATAAAACAATAACGTTTGCAGTTATTAAAACCGAGGGGGAATATGTATTCCTCGCCGATGGTAGAAACCGCAAAACACAAACACCGAAAAAGAAAAAGGCAAAGCATATTCAGAAGACGGCATGTATAATTGATAACGGATTACTCCAATCGAACAAACTGCTGTACAGAGCGATATGTGAAGCACAATACAAAGAACAGGGGGATGAATCTTGTCCAAAGAAGATGTTATAGAAGT
>CAYJKW010000103.1:0-4350 GCA_964370765.1 uncultured Oscillospiraceae bacterium | reverse complement strand
AAGGCTATCAAGGAAGCGGAAAGCTATCCAGGTCCATCCATTGTTATCGGCTACTCACCTTGTGAGATGCACGGCTTAAGCGGTGGTATGGGTAACAGCCAGCATGAAATTAAACGTGCTGTACAGGCTGGTTACTGGCATCTGTTCCGCTTCGATCCACGCCTAAAGGCTGAGTGTAAGAATCCATTCATCCTTGACAGCAAGGAGCCAACAGGTGATTACGAAGAGTTTATTCGTAGCGAAGTTCGCTACAAACGTCTTGCACTTGCATTCCCGGATAGGGCAGAAGCACTGTTCGATAAGGCAGCAGACACTGCTAAGGACAAGTACGAGCATCTTGTAAGACTTTCTAAGTTGTACAACATCAACTAATTAGAAAAACAATAACACAACCCACCATTTCGGTGGGTTGTGTTGTTGTAAATGCAGATAAATAATGCTATAATATATCTATATAAGATAGTAAGGAGCGGTATGGGCAGTTTACTATATAAGGTAAAAGCATTAACAAATGATGAAAAACAGGTGCAAAAGGATTGCAAAAGTGAGATTGACAATAAGAATCTACAGATTTTAAACTATGTTATAGTAGGTTGTGTAACGATTTTTGCCGGAAGAACTCTAGAGGCCATATTCTATTACAGTAAAATTTATGGCAATCATGCCTTAACAATAATTACTACCATAATGTTAATCTATGCTGTTATGGTTATGCTATCACTAAAACATAAAAATTCAGCGATAAATGTTACTGCAATGATATATATAGTCGATTTTATACTTGTAGTATATGCTGTAGTTGTTTCGGCGTTTACTACGGTAGGCGAGGTAAATATTACATTTGTAGTAGTTTTGTTTATGATTCATACGCTGTGGATAGATATGAGTTGGAGGATTAATCTTGCTGCAATTATATCGTGCATAGGATACCTTTTTATTATCCAGTGGTTTAAACCTCCGACAATTTATGAGGTAGAGGTTGTTAATACATTAACTGTAGCAGCGTTGTCGGCGGTGTTAGGATATATGCTGCGTGTATCAAGAACAGAAAGTTTTGTTACAAAGAGGATTTTACAAAAACAGGTATATGTTGATTCTCTTACCGGCGTTTCAAATCGCAGAAGGCTATTTGAAGATATTGCTAATCTAAAAGATTTTAATCGTGGAACAAAAGCTGTTGCCTTTGCATTGCTTGATATAGATTATTTTAAAAAATATAATGATAGCTATGGTCATCAGGTCGGTGATAGTTGCTTAAAGCAACTAGGCGATTGCTTTTTAGGAATGCAAAATAGCAACATTCATTTTTACAGATATGGTGGTGAAGAATTTGTAGCTTTGTTTAACAACTGCGATAAGAATTATGTTGAAAACAATGTTTTAAGGCTCACAAACAGAATACAGGAGATGAATATTGATCATAAAGCCTCGCCATTTAGCAAGGTAACATTAAGTATAGGAGTATCATTTGTGAGCAGTATACAAGATGAAGACCATGAGGCTTACCTTACAAAGGCGGATATTGCTTTGTATAAAGCTAAGGAAACAGGCCGCAACAAGGTAACCTATTATAGTGATGAGTTTGAAATAAAGGAACAGCTTGTTGAAAGCAAAGTAAGGCAACGGTAATGATACAACCTTTGAAAACACTACTGCAATTTGGCTGCAATTAGTGTTTGACAAACTTTAAAATATGTGGTAAAATCATTTCATCGCCTTTAATTGGGTTCCTTACTACAGGGTGTACTAAGCGGCGAAATATCCGGGTGTGGCGCAGTTGGTAGCGCGCTTGACTGGGGGTCAAGAGGCCGCATGTTCAAGTCATGTCACTCGGACCAGTGTGACGCTGGACCCAATTTTATGAGGTTGGGTACAGCGTTATTTTTATACCATCGATCGCATCGTTAGTTTGTGTTGCTTGTTGGCAACTGTAGCAACTGGCGAGGGCGGTATGCTATAAATCTTGAACTAATAAGATCCGGTACAACTATTAAGGTCCGGTTGCATTTATATTTCTCATTAGAGTGATAGCTTCTTTTAAATATGGAGAGTTAATTTATGTCAGAGCGCAAGGATCTGTTTAATAATGTTATTGAAGAACTTGACATTGCATATGAACTTATAAGCGATTACGATTCAACGCCACATCGATACGGCACCGAAACGCTTTATCAGGCCGAATCATATATAGTACATGCTATCGGCAATAATCCGGGCATTACGGTGACCGATCTTGCCGAAAAACTTGATAAAACCAAAAGTGCCTGTTCACAGCTGCTTAGAAAGCTTATACACAAGGGCTTTGTGTTGCAAAAAAGGAACGACTTTAATCTTAGAGAGTATCTACTATACCTAACAGATGCAGGGCAGGGTATATACGATGGTCATATTAAGGTGAATGAATTTTGTATCGCAAGATCTATGGATATGGTATCACAGTTTTCCGATGACCAGTTAAGCGACTTTATAAAAATCCTACAAAGTATTAATGAGTCATTTAGATTGGATATTGAAAACGATATGCGATAACGTTTTTATGATGCGGTTTTGACTCGACTAGACTGCTTGACAATTTTGCATTAACCTGTATAATTAAATAAGGGAAATAGACATACTTACAGGATTTTAATGGATATTTTGTACTCTGCTTTTGGATATATAATGTATAATTGCTACACCATATTAGGGGATTATGGGATGGCAATTATTTTGTTTACTTTACTTACAAAAATTGTGCTTATTCCGGTATCGGTTTGGGTGCACAACAACTCACTTAGAATGTTAAAAATTCAGCCGCAGATAAACCGGCTTAAGTCAAGGTTTTTTGGTGATAACGAACGCATTGCCGAGGAGCATGGGAAGCTTTATAAAAGTGTAAAGTATAACCCTTTTGCAAGCATAGTTCCGCTGTTTGTTCAGATAGCATTACTACTTATTGTTATAAATGTAATCTACCGCCCAATAAGCTATCTTTTGCGGATACCAACCGATACAATAAGCTTGCTTACAACCGAACTTATCGGTGCAGATATTACATATAACAGTCCCACCGTTGAGATGGAGATAATTGCCGCCGCAAAAAACTCCGAGTTTGCGGCTAACCTTGCGGCTGTTACCGATATAACCCCAATAGCAAATTTTAATACAGACTTTTTATCCTTTAACCTTACCACAACACCGGTGGATACTTTAGGAATTACCCTTCTTGTGCCCATATTAGCGGGCCTATCATCTCTTTTTCTCTCTTTTATACAGAATAGGGCAAATGCCTTTCAGGCCGATCAATCGGCTTTTTTAAAGTGGTTTACAATGCTTTTTTCGGTAGGTCTATCACTGTATTTAGGTTTGTTTGTGCCTGTAGGGGTTGCCCTTTACTGGGTTATAGGCAACCTGCTTGCAGTAGTACAGCTTTACATACTTAATGTGGTAATTCCTCCGCATAAACATGTGGACATGGCCGAGCTTGCCGCAAGCAAGGCTGAGCTTAATGCTTTGCAAAGTGTGGGTGGTAGCGGGAAGAAGGAATTGTTCGCAAGGGATGAAAACGCAAAGCGCGAAAAGGTGGATTACAAACGCTTTTTCTCTGTTGCAAATAAAAAATTGGTCTTTTATTCCGAGAGCAGTGGCTTTTATAAATATTTCGAAGGTGTGATCGAGCAGCTACTTGCTATGTCTAATCTCTCTATACACTATATTACATCCGATGCTAACGATAAAATATTTGAAAAGGCACAGCAACAGCCACGCATAAAACCGTACTATATTGGCGAGCGTAAACTTATTACATTGATGATGAAGATGGATGCGGACATGGTTGTGATGACAATGACGGATCTGCAAAATTATCATATAAAACGTTCTTTAGTGCGTGAGGATGTGGAATATGTATATATGTTCCATGCACCACTAAGCTATATAATGACAATTAACCACGGTGCAATTGATCATTACGATACTATTTTTTGCACAGGCAAACACCATGTTGCCGAAGTTCGGGAAAGCGAAAAGATATACGGACTAAAGGCAAAAAAGATTGTAGAAGCAGGTTATGGACTCATCGACAGTATGAGTTTACATTATAATGATAACAAAGATAGATATCAAAACAAAACAAAAAAGATACTTGTTGCACCTTCGTGGCAGCCAGACAATATTTTGGACAGCTGCCTTGATGATATGCTAACGAAACTTTTAGAAAAAGATGTACAGATTATTGTTCGACCACATCCGGAGTATGTAAAGCGGTACGGTGAGCGTATGAACTCAATCATCGAGAGGTACAAGGATACACCGCCGGAAAAGTTGATAATACAGACGGATTTTTCCTCAAACGATACGGTATATGCTGCC
>CAYJKW010000102.1:0-4432 GCA_964370765.1 uncultured Oscillospiraceae bacterium | reverse complement strand
GCTTTATTACTTATGTTAATAAAGTGTCTTTGTCATGTAACAACTGCCGTACTTAAATTATAGTTAAAACTTAAGTGCCTGTGTTCTGAAAAGACACAGGCACTTTTTTTAATGCACTACTGACAGATAGCTTAATAACAAGGAGTAGGTTTAATGATTATTGTACTAAAGCAGAATCCGGATAAACAACAGTTGGCAGGGCTTCAAAACTGGCTAGAGGAGATGAAGCTGGATCTCCATGTAATTGAGGGTGAATCCAGCACAATCATCGGATTAGTGGGGGATACAGCCGCATTAGATATAGAGCTAATACAATCTATCGATATTGTATCCTCTGTAAAACGTATACAGGAACCATATAAAAAGGCCAACCGTAAATTTAACCCGTTTGATACTATCATAACCCTTGAAAACGGAACTAAGATTGGTGGCGATAACTTTGCCTTAATGGCCGGCCCCTGTTCTGTAGAATCAAGAGAGCAGATTTGCGAGGTTGCAAAAGCCGTAAAGGCTAGTGGCGCTAATATACTGCGTGGTGGTGCATTTAAACCCAGAACCTCACCATATGCTTTTCAAGGCATGGGCGGCGATGGTATCGAGCTGCTACTTGAGGCAAAGGCTGAAACAGGACTTCCTATCATAACCGAAATCATGGACCTATCCCAACTACATTTCTTTGAGAATGTAGATATAATTCAGGTAGGGGCAAGAAATATGCAGAATTTTACACTCCTGCGTGAGCTTGGCAAGGTTAATAAACCTATACTGTTAAAGCGTGGACTATCCAATACTATCGATGAGTTACTTATGAGTGTCGAGTATATTATGGCAAGTGGAAGTACCGACGTAATGTTGTGCGAAAGGGGAATTAGAACCTTTGAAACAGCAACACGCAACACCCTTGATCTATCTGCAATTCCTGTGCTTAAAGAAAAAACCCATCTACCGATAATTGTTGATCCCAGCCATGCTACCGGCTACTACCAGTATGTATCGTCACTATCACTCGGCGCCGTAGCTACCGGTTGTGATGGATTGATTATTGAGGTTCATAATAATCCTCAAAGGGCACTTTGTGACGGAGCGCAGTCGTTAACACCCAAAAGCTTTGATAAGTTATCTGCTAAGCTGCAAAAGATGCGCAGCCTTATGGAAGAATTAAAGGATTAGTTTTTATAAAAGGAGTTAAGATGGAAAATTTATTAGAAAAATCAAGAAAACGTATCGATGAAATAGACAACGAACTTGTTAGCTTGTTTTCAGAACGTATGTCGGTTGCTCAGGACGTAGCAAATTACAAAAAGGAACACAATCTACCGGTGCAAAATATTACGAGGGAGCGCGAAGTAATCACAAGGCTTATAGCCGGAAAGGATGATAATCTTGCGCAGTATATCAAGATGCTATATCTTTGCATCTTTGATATCTCTCGCTCATATCAAGAGCTAACGCTGATTGAAAACTCTCACCTAGAAAAGTATATCAACGATGCGCTAGATAGCACCGATAAGCTATTCCCAAAACAGGCAACTGTTGCCTGCCAGGGTACCGATGGTGCAAATTCCGCCGCCGCATGTGATAAAATGTTTCCACTTGCAAATATTATGTATATGAAAAACTTTGATGCTGTGTATCGCTCGGTGGAAAGTGGCCTTTGCCGTTACGGAATTCTCCCCATAGAAAATAGCCTACACGGCTCGGTAACACAGGTTTATGATCTAATGAAAAAATATAACTTTCAGGTTGTAAGGGGTGTGAAAATCAAGATAGACCACTGTATATTAGCAAAGCCCGGTGTTAAGCTTGAGGATATCAATGAAATATACTCACATCCACAGGCACTTGCCCAGTGTAGTGATTTTTTAGATAACAATAATAATGTTGTTGCAAAGGATTGGGAAAATACTGCGCTTGCTGCTGAGATGGTAGCAACATCTGATCGCAATGACATTGCTGCAATCGCCGATAAAAGCTGCGCAGGCTTATTTCATCTTAACGTTATTGCTGATCATGTTCAAAACCGTGACAACAACTATACACGATTTATCTGTATATCAAAAAAGGCAGAGATATACCCAGGTGCTGATAGGGTAAGTGTAATGTTTACTGTCCCACATCGTCCCGGATCACTTTATAATATTATATCCAAATTTTCCGCTATGGGAGTTAACCTATCTAAGCTTGAAAGTCGCCCGATTCCGGAACAAGATTTTGAGTTTGTTTTTTATGCTGACTTTGATGCAAATATAGTTGATCCATCAATACAAAAATTATTAGTTCAGCTAGAGCAAAGCACCGATACCTTTAGCTATCTTGGTAGTTATCAAGAGATATAATATCTATAAATTCTAGTCTGATTATTCTACTTGCTATTTAGTAATAAATATTGTAAAATAACCTTATGATTAATAATAGATTAAAAAGATCTGTTAAAAGGCTTACCGCACTGCGTATATTAGTTGCCAGCTTTTTACTTAACATCTTAGTCGGCACATTTTTGCTTTCACTTCCTATATCTAATCGCAGTGCAGAACCGCTTCCTTTTCTTGATGCACTATTTACTGCAACCTCTGCCGGATGTGTTACCGGCCTTGCTGTTGCGGATACATTTACACAATTTACATATTTTGGCCAGCTTGTGATATTAATCCTTATCCAGATAGGCGGGCTTGGTTTTATTGCCTTAACAACACTGTTGATGTTAATAATAGGTAGTAGAATAAACCTACGTAATCGCCTACTAATAATGGAGTCTTTCAGTACATTAAAGGTTGGCGGTGTTGTTAGGCTTATGCGGAATGTTATATGTTATACATTCATTATCGAAAGTGTCGGTGCAATACTATTATCTATAGTATTTATTCCACAATTTGGACTTTTGCAGGGTATATGGTTTTCGGTCTTTCATAGCATATCTGCATTTTGCAATGCAGGATTTGATCTAATGGGTGGTGGGTCACTATCGCAATATGTTGACAATCCGGTTGTAAATATTGTTATAATGATACTCATTATTATTGGTGGACTTGGGTTCATAGTCTGGGAAGATTTATTAGATAAGCGCTTTAAATTTAAAAGACTATGTCTACAAAGCAAAGTCGTTATTACTGCAACTATTGCCCTTGTTTTTGGTGGTGCTTTTCTTTTTTATCTTTTTGAAAGAGATAGTGCATTCTCTGATCTTACAACACCACAGGCAGTTATGGCAGCATTCTTTCAGTCGATTACAACCAGAACTGCGGGCTTTAATACAGTAGATCTTAATTCTTTTTCCACATCAGGTTCGGTCCTGTCTATTCTTTTCATGTTTATAGGTGCAGCTCCGGGCTCTACCGGTGGTGGCATTAAGATAACTACGGTAGTTGTGATTATTTTTGCACTTGTTGGCTTTATGAAAAATCAGGAGGGCGTGGATCTTTTTAATCGCAGAGTACCTTGTGCAATTGTAAATCGTTCCTTTAATGCTGCAACACTTTATACAATTGTTATTTTCCTATCTACGATGATAATTGCAACTCAACACATAGAGTTTGAGCTTGTATTTTATGAGGTTGTATCGGCTATTGGTACTGTAGGACTTTCACGTGGTGCAACGGCCGAATATAATAATTTAAGTAAGTTGATTACAATACTATTGATGTTTGCCGGAAGGGTAGGCAGTATATCGGTTGCGATAGCTGTTACCGATATGCCCAAACGTGTTAATGTAAAGAATGTAGAGGAACGAATAATCACCAGTTAGGAGTATATATGAAAACTATGCTTGTAATAGGGCTTGGCCAGTTTGGACGCAATCTTGCACTTGAACTTGCACAGCTTGGCAACGAAGTTTTGGTAATAGATGAAAACGAAGAAAGGGTAGAGGAGATAGCTCCATATGTTACCGGTGCCCAGATAGGAAACTGCCAGGAAGAGGCTGTCCTTGAAAGTCTTGGTGTTACTAATTTTGATGTGTGCTTTGTATGCGTAGCAGGTGATTTCCAAGCATCTCTTGAGATTACCTCCACCTTAAAAGAGCTTAATGCAAGGTACATTGTATCAAAGGCGGAACGTGATAGGCAGTCCAACATCCTATCCAAGATAGGTGCAGATACCGTTATTCATGCCGATATGGATATGGCTCAACGTGTGGCAGCAAAATACAGTTCTCATAATGCACTTGAGTATATCGAACTTTCGGATGATTACGCAATAATGGAGATTATTGTTCCCACCAGTTGGGTTGATAAAACACTTTTTGACCTTAATGTTCGCAACAAATATATGGTTAATATTATCGCATATAAGCATGGTAAAGAAAATAATATCACATTCACACCGATTCTTGATACTACTCACACTTTTGTTAAGGATGAAGTGCTGCTTTTAGCCGGCAACACAAAAGACATGCTAACTATGACGAATAGAAGATAAAAACAAGGTATCACCATAA
>CAYJKW010000101.1:0-4467 GCA_964370765.1 uncultured Oscillospiraceae bacterium | reverse complement strand
CAAAATTAATATTGCCCTCTACAATCTTAGCGCCTATCTGCTGGTCGCCACCAAGCGGGCCGCTGTTGTATGCCTTAACAGGTAGGTCGGTAGATTCCGATATTAGCCTTGCAGTGGTTCCGGTACCGCATAAAAAATGCCTTTTTAAGGTATCGTGATTATGCTTACACCAATCTATAAGTTCCTGTTTTTTATTGTCGTGTGCTATAAGTGCTATGTTTTTCTGACGTTCGATTGTCATCGGGATATATATGGAATTACTCATACTGTTACTCCTCAAAAATTTTAAATAGCGACATCGCCTCGGTGTTAGTGTTGTTGCACCGTAATATCATAGGGCTTTCTAGATCAAGCGAAAATATGCCCATAAGGGAACGCGCGTCCAGTATTGATCTTCCCTGAACAAGCTCGAAATCACCCTGCAGTGGTGCCATTATCGAAAAAAACTTTTTTACAGCATCCTGGTTTTTTAGCCTTATTGTTAATTCGGTCAATTTGTCCACACCCCTTTTCATTATCTGTTTGTGTTGTGTAAATGGTAACATAAAACCATAGTACTGTCAATAAAATTAAGGTTATATTATGCAGTGTATATTCGTCGACAAACTATTGCACTGTTTTTTCTATTATGCTATAATATGACTAATAAATCTATGGGAGATAAAATATGAAAAAGGTTGCAATTTTAATGGGTAGCGACAGCGATTTTCCGGTTGTAAAGGCTGCTGCACTCTGCCTGAAAAAACTTGGCATAGAGTATGATATGCGGGTTCTTTCGGCACATCGTACCCCTAAGGAGGCAGAGGAATTTTCCAGCACTGCACGCCAAAATGGCTTTGCCGCTGTTATCTGCGCCGCAGGTAAGGCAGCACATCTTGCAGGTGCGGTTGCGGCAAATACAACCCTTCCGGTTATCGGTATTCCGGTTACCTCCGGTGGACTTGGTGGGCTTGATGCGCTTCTTGCAACCGTTCAGATGCCTCCCGGAATTCCCGTTGCAACCGTAGCGGTAGATGGTGCGCAGAATGCCGCACTTTTAGCTGCACAGATAATAGCGGTAGAGGATGCCGAGGTTGCAAAAAAACTTGCAGAGCTTAGGCAGGAGGCAAAGGATAAAATTGCAAAGGCAAACGCCGGGCTGCAAGAAAAGCTAAAGGAGCTTTAATAATGAACAATAGCTATAAATCCTCCGGTGTCGATGTAGAGGCCGGTTATCGTGCAGTCGAGTTAATGAAAAAACATGTAAAAAGCACCAATGTTAAAGGCGTTATGGCCGGACTTGGTGGTTTTGGTGGGCTTTTTGAACCGGACATTACCGGCATGAAAAAGCCAATACTTGTTAGCGGTACCGACGGCGTGGGCACAAAGCTAAAGCTTGCCTTTTTACTGGATAAGCA
The DNA here is from genome assembly GCA_964370765.1 of uncultured Oscillospiraceae bacterium. GTDB lineage: Bacteria > Bacillota > Clostridia > Oscillospirales > Ruminococcaceae > CAYJBH01. The sequence continues at coordinate 3,070 of CAYJKW010000101.1, read as the reverse complement.
TGATACAATAGGGCAGGATTGCGTTGCAATGTGTGTTAACGATATTCTGTGCTGTGGTGCAAAGCCGCTGTTTTTTCTTGATTATATTGCAACATCTAAACTTGTGCCGGAGCAGACCGAGCAGATAGTAAAAGGTATTGCAAAGGGCTGTAGGCAGTCGTCCTGTGCCCTTGTTGGTGGCGAAACCGCCGAGATGCCCGGCTTTTACGGCGAGGGCGAATATGACGTTGCAGGTTTTGCAGTAGGCATTGTAGATAAAGCGAAGATGCTTAGTAGCAAAAAAATACGTAGCGGCGACCTGCTTGTTGCATTGCCGTCGTCCGGTGCACACTCAAACGGGTTTTCGCTTATTCGCAAGGTGTTTGATGTCGAGAATACTGACCTTAATCGCTGTGTTAAGGGTAGCAAAAAATCCCTAGGGGAGCTTTTGTTAACTCCAACAAAGATATATGTAAAACCTATTAGCGCATTGTTCGATGCCGATATTGATGTGCATGGAATATCCCACATTACCGGTGGCGGATTTTACGAAAATATACCCAGAATACTGCCTAACAATATGGATGCGGTTATAGAGCGCAAAAGTATTAAAATACCGCCGGTGTTTAAGGCTGTTGCACAGGAAGGCAATATCGATATCGAGGAGCTGTTTGGCGTATTTAACATGGGTGTTGGTATGCTGTTGGCTATAAACAAAAAACATGCCGATAATGCTATGGATATTTTAAGGGCAAACGGCGAAAAACCCTATGTTGTAGGTCAGGTGAAAAAAGGTAGCGGCAAGGTGGTACTTGTATGATAAAGGCAGCGGTGCTATGCAGTGGTAGCGGAACAAACCTTGCGGCCTTACTTCGTGCAAGGGATGCAGGAAGCCTGTCGCACTGTGACCTTTCGTTGGTTGTATGTGACCGTGCCGGCGTTAAAGCTATGGATATAGCTGCAGATAATGGGGTAGAATCCATATATATAGAAAGAAAAACCCCCGACTTTGAGCAGGTTCTTTTAAAGGAACTCAAAGATCGGGGGATTGAGTTTGTTATTCTTGCAGGCTTTTTAACAATCCTATCGGGGGATTTTGTGCGGGCATATAAAGACCGTATAATTAATGTACACCCATCACTTATACCGTCGTTTTGCGGCAAGGGTTACTATGGATTAAAGGTACATGAAAGGGCCCTTAAAAAGGGTGTTAAGATAAGCGGTGCTACCGTTCATTTTGTTAATGCAACACCGGATGGTGGAAAGATTATACTACAAAAGGCGGTAGCGGTTAAGGAATCCGATACGCCGCAAAAGTTACAGCAACGTATAATGAAACAGGCCGAGTGGAAGATTTTGCCACAGGCTGCCGAGCTTATATGTAAAAAGATGGAGGAGGGTAAATAACTATGCAGACATTATACAACTACCTTGCAGAAAAAAGCTATCCCGGACGTGGGATATTTGTAGGCAAAGCGGCAGATACAACCGTTAGTGCATATTTTATTATGGGGCGCAGCGAAAACAGCCAAAACCGTATATTTTGTATGGATGGAACAACACTTAGAACCGAGGCTTTTGACCCTGCAAAGGTTGCCGATCCCTCCCTTATAATATATAATTGTTCACGCGTTTTTAATAACACCGATATTATTACAAACGGTGACCACACCGACACCGTATATGATTTTTTACAAGATGGAAGTACATTTGAGCAGGGAATGCATTCCCGTAGATATGAGCCGGACGGCCCAAACTACACCCCCCGCATTGCGGCGGTGATTAATGCAGACTGTGTTAGCTACGGTATCTGCCGTGGGGACGAGAGTGGTGATGATCCCGGCGATGTAAGAATGTTTTTTTGTTGTCCTAAAAAGGATGGTGTGGGTAGAATTATACATACCTACCGCGGCGAGACCGATGGGGTTTTACAGCCATATGTAGGTGAGCCATCGGAGCTAATCCTCGACTATACAAACATTGATACATTTACCGAAAAACTTTGGGAATCGCTGGATAACGATAATAGGGTATCACTTTTTGTACGTTACCGAAACGATACTACCGGCACAGAGGAAACAAGAATAGTAAACCGAAATAGATAAAGGAGTAATATGGCACAGGAACTACTTTTAAAATATGGTTGTAATCCAAACCAAAAACCATCAAGGGTTTTTATGGAGCAGGGCGAACTGCCTTTCGAGGTGTTATGCGGTGCACCGGGCTATATTAATCTACTGGATGCATTTAATGCATGGCAGCTGGTATGTGAACTAAAACAGGCTACAGGCCTTGCCGCCGCCGCCAGCTTTAAACATGTAAGCCCTGCCGGTGCGGCGCTTGGTATTGCACTTAGCGATATAGAAAAAAGGATGTTTTTTGTAGGCGATGACTATGTGGAAACACCACAGGCCGCAGCTTATGCAAGGGCAAGAGGGTGTGATCGACTATGTTCCTTTGGTGACTATGTGGCACTTTCGGACTGCTGTGATAAGTCAACAGCGCTACTGCTTAAACAGGAGGTATCGGACGGTGTAATTGCACCGGACTACACCGAGGAAGCGCTGGAAATACTAAAAACAAAAAGAAACGGTAAGTATAACGTAGTGAAAATTAACGAGGAGTATAAACCAAAACCGGTTGAGCGTAGGGATGTGTTTGGTATTACATTCGAGCAGGGACGTAACGAAATCCCGCTTGGCGAGGAGATACTATCAAACGTTGTCACAAAAAACAAGGATATACCGGACGATGCACGCCGTGACCTACTGCTTGCGATGATTACCCTAAAATACACCCAGTCCAACTCGGTTTGTTATGCCTACGGTGGTATGACAACAGGGGTAGGTGCCGGACAGCAATCAAGAATACATTGTACAAGGCTTGCCGGTGAAAAATCCGATCTATTCTTCCTACGCCGCCACCCAAAAACACTTGCGCTACCATTTGTTAAGGATATTAAACGTGCCGTAAGGGATAATGCGGTAGATCTATATGTTGCAGGTCGTTATGACGAGCTTTTTGCAACCGATGCATGGAAAGATATATTCACCGAAAAACCCGATCCGATTACTGCCGAGGAGCGCAAGGA
>CAYJKW010000100.1:0-4665 GCA_964370765.1 uncultured Oscillospiraceae bacterium | reverse complement strand
ACATCTTCACCTCCAACATGATGGCTGCCGGAATTACAAAACCTATCGAGGGGATCACTAGCTGGGCAAAGCAGCTTTCTCTCGGCGATACATCAGGCTCTAAGGATGATTTTTTAGATACCAAAACGCTAACGGATAAGGAACTTATAAACCTTGTACACTCCTTCGAGGAAACCAGCCAAGGAATACAACAGAACGTAATCCTAATGTCCGAGATTGCATCGGGCAACCTAAATGTAGATATCGAGGTTCGAAGCGAAAAAGACGTACTTTCTCAGGCGTTAAATAAGCTAGTAGTTGAACTTTCCTCGGTATTACAGAATATAAAAAATTCGGCGGGGCTGGTTAATTCTAACTCTAATCAGATTGCAAACAGCGCCCAGATGCTTGCAGAGGGCTCTATGTCACAATCCGATGCTATCGAGGAACTCAATAGCTCGGCATTAACAATGAGAGAACAGTTTGAGGCGACGAGCAGAAGTGTTTGCGCTATAACTACTAAGATAGGAACCACCGAATCCGAAATAGGCAATATGGTAGAAAGGCTTAACACCTTTATCGATGAAATAAGAACGGTTAATACCAAATCATCACAGGTAAGTAACATTATAAAAACTATCGAGGATATTTCTTTCCAGACAAACATTCTTGCGCTTAATGCCGCGGTTGAGGCTGCAAGAGCCGGTGCAGCCGGAAAAGGTTTTGCCGTAGTAGCCGATGAAGTTAGAAATTTAGCTTCAAAATCGGCAGAGGCATCGTCCGAAACGTCCACCCTAATAGGAGAGACGGTAGCATCTATTTCTGGGGTAAGCGAAAATGCAGAGGATATAATTGTGCTGATAAACAGCATTAAGGAGATGATGTCGGGTACAATGACAGAGGTATCGGAGATATCAGAGACTGTGGAAAAGGTTCTTGTACTGGTGCAGGAGATAACCGGAAGTATAGAACAGATAACCGGTGTTGTTCATAGTAACTCCGCCACTAGTGAGCAGAGCGCCGCAGGCAGCGAAGAACTTGCTTCACAGGCAAACCATATGCAAAAGCTTGTATCAAGGTTTACAATTAAAGACACTACTATCTAATAGACATCAATGCAAATAAAACCTCCTCCAGCCTTCAACAAGGCAAAGAGGAGGTTTTATTCTATGCTACAGCATGTTTTTCATCCGATAGCGGCATAAACACTTTACTATCTTGCTTGTACAACCCTAAAAGCTCTATCACTGCACAGTATTTATCTGCCACACCTACCACTGCAGCCTCGGCACTTAACGGGATTGCAAGTGGCGTTGCCGGCCACATGTGCGATGAGATGATATTGCGCTCTTTCTCAGTGATGCTAAAAGTGCGATTTGCATGCTCCGCCGCAATAGCACTGTGTACAAAGAACATCTTTATTATTCCGGGACGATTTTCCATGCTCCCAATCAGTTCGAAATCATGTAGCATCCCCCCTCGTGCAGCTGCCGTAGCATCCAACCCTAATTTTTTACATATGTTATATGATGTGTAGGCCACATAGATACTATGATCGTATCTATCGACATCATGCGAATGCTGCGGCACACCTCGAAGCATCTGCAGCTCCTTGGTATTAATTATATCAAATACTGCATCATTAAAACAGGGTTGATTTTTTTCAGCTTTAAATACCCAATGTAGCTGAACTTTATAACTTACAATCGCAATAGTAAGGTCGATTAAAGGTTTAATAATAGGTTGCAATGCTCCAAAATAGATATTTATCATATTTACAAGTGTTGTGGATACAACTATCTGGACAAGCCAAAGGGTGTAATATTTTATATAGGCCTTTTTGCCGGTTATTGCCTTGCTTGCAAAGGTATTTCTATTTAACTTAAAGTCAATTACAGAAGATATAACTCTGGCAACTACTGCCGCAACAGCCGTAGCTGCCGTTGCAGTAAAAAATGACTGTGTCAAATAAAACAATATTGTAAATAATGATATATCAACAACGGCACAAATTCCGGAGTTTTTAATATACGAAAGTAACCCTACAAGCATTCTTGAATAAACCTTAATCCCATCCTTTACCGTGTTAAAGTGACTACCGCTATTATCGTTAAAGTACAGTGTCTGTATTGGGATAGTTGATATATTCAGGGCTATATTCTTACTATATATAAGCATATTCATCTCATATTCATATCTATCTCCTTTTAATGACAATAGCCAATCAAAATGTTTTCTTGATATGGCACGAAGCCCCGTTTGGGTATCTTCTAAATTTATTCCATATAAAAGCCCTAGCGTTTTTGACGATATTCGATTTCCCATTAGGCTACGTTTAGGGGTATTATCATCAAATTCCCTCACACCAAGAATAAGGTCATCTTGTTCTTGATTCAACTTATCAATCATCCTTAACACATCGTTCACACTATGTTGCCCATCTGCATCGGCAGTTACTATCCCCTGCATTTGTTGCATGTTATCTTTTATGTGCTTAATCGCCGTCTTTAATGCAGCACCCTTTCCCCTATTCTCGTCGTGCTTCAAAACTATGCATCTATCCCTAAGGCTTATAGCGCCTAAAGTATACAGCGAATTTTTATCACTTCCGTCATCTACCACAACTATATTGGCATCACTATTTAATAGTAGCTCATCTACATAATGTATTAGTTCTTCTTCCGGATTTAGTGCCGGTATAACAATAGCTATATTCATAACAAACCTCTTTTTTCATCTCTGGACAAAGTATATCATCACCTTTTTAAAAATGAAATAGCTTTTTACAACCTGTAAGAAAGCATAAAGTTTGTCTTCAGATTTATGAAAGAATTTGCTTAAAATGACAGGATTGTATTAAAAAACGCTCGCAAATCAATGCGAGCGTTTTTGATAATTTACAGCACCTCTATATAGCTGCGTGCTTTTCTTCAAGCATCGGCAATAAAGTGGCCTTAGAATATTTGTATCCCCCTAAAAATTCAATAGTTGCACAGTATTTGTCAGCCAAGCAAACAACTATTGCCTCAGGGCTCATTGGCAGGGTAAGTGGGGTTACCGGCCACATGTGTGCAACAATTATATTGCACTCCTTTTTTGAAAGGTGATATCTTTTAGTAGCATGGTCTACAGCTATTTTATTGTGTGAAAAAAACAGCTTTAACTTACCTGGGCGTTCATCAAGATGGTGATCCATCATCTCAAAATCATGTAACACCCCCCCTCTTGCTGCGGCGTATGCATCAAATCCTAACTTGTTACATATATTAAAGGCGGTAAATGCAGCATAGGTACTGTGCTCATAGCGGCTTCCATGTTTGGCATGTTGTTGAATATTGCGTAGCTCTTGCATTTCTTTTGAGTAAACGATATCCCTAACGGCATGTTCAAACGCCATTATCTGTGCACGTGTTTTTTGATGTTTTCTTATCCTGCTTAGTGCATAGGCAAGATCTGCTAACGGTTTCATTATTTTATCGACTCCGAGAGATTGTTGTGACTAACTGCTATGAATATTGCTTTCTATATTAATAATATAACAAACTTGTGTGAAATATTTATAAAAACTAATTTTTTATTTACAGCTTGATAACATTAGTGTAACATAATAGTAATAAGGAACTACAACAGGGTGATAAAGTGGCAACAATATTGGTAGCAGAGGACGAGAAGTCTATTAACGAGCTTATTAAACGCAACCTTAAATTAGTAGGACATACCGTAATACAGGCTTATAATGGCCACGCAGCCATCGAGGCAACTATTAACAATGATGTCGATCTTATATTATTGGACGTAATGCTTCCGGGATTTTCAGGTTTCGAGGTAAAGGAACGCCTTAGTGCAGATTTACCCGTGATATTTGTAACAGCGAAAACAGGGCTTAACAGTCGTTTAAAGGGGCTTGGCCTTGGAGCCGATGATTATCTTGAAAAGCCATTTGAAATCTTAGAGCTACTTGCAAGGGTGGAGGCAGTGCTTCGCCGTACACATAAGGAGCAGGATGTGTTTGAACTGGACGATTGCATCGTAAAGATAAGTATGCGTAGGGTATATGTGTTGGGTGATGAAGTTACACTAACACCTCAAGAATTCGAACTGTTGTATGTTCTTATAAAAAATCGTAACCTTGCACTTTCACGTGATAAACTTTTAGAGCTTGCGTGGGGCTATGATTATGAGGGTGATACGCGCACAGTGGACGTTCATATACAAAAATTACGAAAAAAATTATGTTGGGAAAAACGATTACAGACTGTATATAAACTCGGATATAGGTTGACAACTATTTAAAACCAATATATTAAATTTAACCTATCAATCTACAATAAATGACACGAAAGAATAAAAATTAAAAAAATTAAAAAAAAGTATTGACATTTGTTTGCAATTGTAGTATTATATTAAAGCATCGTGATGGGAGTTTAGCTCAGTTGGCTAGAGCACTTGCCTTACAAGCAAGGGGTCACAGGTTCGAGCCCTGTAACTCCCACCACCCAATTTTTTTTGGGAAGGTGCATTTAATATGGCCCGGTAGTTCAGTTGGTTAGAACGCTAGCCTGTCACGCTAGAGGTCGAGGGTTCGAGTCCCTTCCGGGTCGCCATTCTTTCTTTTAATTAAGAAAGAAAATTTGCGGATTTAGCTCATCTGGTAGAGCGCCACCTTGCCAAGGTGGAGGTAGCGAG
>CAYJKW010000099.1:0-4666 GCA_964370765.1 uncultured Oscillospiraceae bacterium | reverse complement strand
GATAAAAGCTATGCCTATATAAGCCTTGATAATACAAAATCCGCTAAACTTGATATGAACTCATCATGTGAAGTTATAAAGAATGGTGAGCATATCGAACTAGAATTAATCGACGGGAAGCTATTTTTTAATGTTACAGATAAACTTAAAGATAATGAACTATTTGACATCAAAACATCAACAATGGTTGCAAGTATTCGAGGCACATCAGGGTTCTTTGAGATTGTTAGCGAGCACGAGTCTATGCTATACCTGCTTACCGGTGAGGTAGAGATTACCTACGAGGATAGTAAAACAGGCGAAATATTAACAAAGTTGATTTATCCGGGAGATAAGGTAGTAGTTAACACTAGATCCGATAACGGACAAGAAAATATTTTGGTAGAAGAAATTGTGTCAGATGATCTTCCTGCCTATGTTGCTGAATACCTAAAAAACTATGATAATCCTATTAAAGGCACCCCATTAGGGCATTTGTTGGATACCGAGGATAATGAAGATAACGAGAATTTAATACAACAAAACAATACAGGACAAGATAATAGCCAGATAGATAGCGATTCAAATACTACCGATGAGGATTTTAACAACGATTCGGATAAAGATGATTACCTTGATGATGAGGAAGAATCTAAATCAGAGGTTGACAACGCAGAACAACCTAATGTTGATACCGATGATTCAACTAATGGCACAACAGACCTACCACCGGTAGATAGCAATACCACACCGCCACAACCTGAGCCACCGGCTGATGTGGTGGAAACGCAACCTCCCCTACCGCCAGAGCAGCCTGATGACGACGATGACGACGACGATGACGATGATGACACAGATGAAGATGATTAATTGATCCTTGGATAAATAATGTTAAAAATAAATAAAATAATAAGAAGATTATCACTATCATTTGTCGGAGCAACGTTAGCAACACTACTATGTTATTCCGGTGTTCTACTATTCCCATCTAATTCTATTAACGATACAGTATATCAACGCCCTGTAACGCCGGATGAAAGAATAATAATTATAGGAATAGATGATTATGCTATTCAGGAATTTGGTGCATGGCCATGGAGTAGAGATGTTATGGCTAAGGCGGTGGAAAACCTTAATTCCGATCCAGATTCAATGCCGGTAGTTATCGGTATTGATGCAGTATTTGATGCAGATAGTGACCCGCAAGGAGATGCAAATTTTGCAAACACTGTTGGTAGATATAATAATGTTGTAGTGGCTACTTTTGCAACATTTGGAACCGAAATTGTTACCGATGAGAATGGCGATTTTTATATCGATGATTATGCAGTAGTAGGATTTGAAGAATCGTATGACTTACTAAAAGATAATGTTAAGCAAGGGCATGCAAATGTTATGCTTGATAGTGATGGTGTTTTGCGCCATGCAATTTGGGAAATAGAATTACCGGACGGTAGAATAATTCCAGCGTTTAATAGGGTTGTTGCTGAAGAATACTGCAAAAGTAATAACTTAGCTTTACCACAAAAACCACCTACCGATGAGCGAGGCCGCTGGTATGTTGAGCAACAATCGATGCCAAACTCATACAGTGATGGAATATCCATTGCCGATGTTATTAACGAAGATGTATCACCGCAATTTTTCAAGGATAAGATTGTACTTATTGGCCCATATACTATTGGCTTATTTGATGAGTATCAAACCCCGATTTCATCAGCCGAAAATATGTACGGTGTCGAATATCAGGCTAATGCTATATCTGCTTTACTCACAGCAAGTAGTAAGTCTGAACCAATCGCTACCCAGTATATTTTATTATTTGCAATTTCTTTTCTAAGTTTTTGCTTCTTATACAATAAAAAATTATTAACCTCTACATTGTTTTGCGTTATCGCATCTATAGTGTGGTTTGTTTTCTGCATTGTGATGTTTGAAGTAGGTTTTGTACTGCATATTTTATACGGATTAGGAGTTATAGGGGCTGCCTTTGTAGTATCTGTTGTAAAAAACTATATAAGAGAGCACACCGAGAGAAGAAAGGTAACATTGACATTTAAACGGTATGTAGCGCCGGAGATTGTAACAGAGCTAATGAAAAATGAGCAAACCGGACTAGAACTTGGCGGAAAAACGGTTGATATTGCGGTGTTATTTGCAGATATTAGGGGGTTTTCTGCCCTTTCATCAAAAATTCCTGCTACAACTGTTGTACAAGCTATAAATAAAATACTATCAGCAACAAGTGGCTGTATCTTTAATAATCAGGGTACGCTTGATAAATATATTGGCGACTGTACAATGGCGTTTTGGGGTGCCCCCTTACCACAGGAAGATTATATTTATAAAGCCGTTAAAACAGCTGTCGAGATAAGAGATACTATAACATCACTTTCAAAAGAACTTGAGGATGAATTTGGTTATCATTTAGGTTGTGGTATCGGTGTTAATTGTGGTCCTGCAGTCGTAGGTAATATTGGGTCAAAAACTCGTATGGACTATACTGTAATAGGAAACACAATCAATGCCGCATCAAGACTTGAGGGGATAGCAGAATCCGGTGATGTGTACGTAAGCAAGGCCGTTGCCGATGCTTTAAATGGACGTGTAGAGTTTGAATATATTGGAAATGATTTTGAATTAAAGGGAATCAGGGACGAATTTGATGTTTATAGAGTGGTGTCGTTAATATAGATTGACAATAGTTACAATATTATTGCAAATATTTGTAACATATTAATATTAATATACCTATAAAATGGGCGATATATTTATTAAGATGAAAATATATAGGTAGCCTTATGTTAGAACTTAATTTTATGGGTGGCTCTATCCAAAATTATCTGAAAATGGCTGAGTTAACACAAAAGTTTGAGCTTAAAAAAACGCAAGGTACACTTTCTTTTAATGAAGAAGAGCTGATTGAAAAACAAAAAGAAATAAAGCAGCTTGAAAAGCAGGCTGCCGATATAAGAAAGAGCAATAAAATTGCATCGATTGACTCGAAGCTAAAGGCTGGTGGAGTCCCTACTGATCAGGAGTTAAAGTATCTTAAAAGTAATGATTACACGTTATACACTAAAGCGGTAGCCGTTCTTGAAGAGAGAAAAGCGTATCGCAAATCGTTACATAATGCAAAAACAAAGGATGAAGTGTCCCGAATCAACAATCTAAAATTACAACAATTTACCACCGAGCTTAGTGCCGCTAAAGGTGATTTTGAAAAAACAGAACAGATAGGGCGCCGTTTTATGGGCGTTATGTCGGAGCATACCCAGTTTGTGGGATCAGAGCGGTATAGTAAACTACCTACCGATAAGGAATACTATTCCGGTAAGAAAAAGGTGCCTGTTACTACCTATGATTCGGATAGACTACCGGTGTTTATCTTTTCACAGATAAACAAACAGCTTAACGAAGATCATGAAGATTCTGAGGTTCATAGCGTTGATATTACGGTATAGGTTAGTACATAAATAATAAAGAAACAAGCTGGCACCAAAATGTAGGTGTCAGCTTGTTTAAATACAAGGTATGATCATTTGACGTAATAAAACACCAACAGATCATCTTCATCATATTTATAATTGGCTCCCTAAGCAACCATCCAAATCAGCAAAATATCGCCCAAAATACATATTGAGGTTATTTTAGCTATTAAGATGATTTATAATTGCATCGATAAAGGTTGCTGAATATCTGTTTAATTTTTCTTCACCCACGCCACTAATATCTAAAAACTCATCCTTGTTTTGAGGTAGCTTAACACACATATCAATTAACGATTTATCGGTAAAGATAACAAATGCAGGTACACTTTGTTTTGAAGCAAGGCTTGATCTAACCGCTTTAAGTTGATTAAAAAGCTCGACCTTTTCTGCCGGTAAACTTTCTACTACGCGGGACTTTTTTACTGGTTTAGCAGGCATTTTTATGTCTGATTCGTATGTAGTTGGGTTGCAGCTACCACAGTTTGCACAAAAAAATTGTGGCTTATCTCCAAAGTAGCGTAATATAAAACCACGCAGACAATCACTAGTGGTAGAGTAATATGTCATCTGTTTTAAGCGCTGCAATGCCCTCTCTTTAACCTGTTGTTCCGACTGCTGATCTGGATAAGTCTTGTCCTTATCGTTGTTAATCATCCATTCGTTAGTTTTATAGTCCCTTTTACTGTATAATAAAAGACATTTTGCATCACTTCCGTCACGCCCTGCACGTCCGGCTTCCTGATAATAACTTTCCAAATCCTTAGGCATGTTGTAATGTATTACAAAATTAACATTTGATTTATCAATACCCATACCAAATGCATTTGTTGCAACCATATATTTAACACGATCATACAAAAAATCGTTTTGATTACTGTGACGTTCTTCGTCTAACAGCCCTGCATGATATCTGGTTGCTGCGTAGCCACGCCGTTTAAGGTTATCACATAGCTCCTCTACTGCTTTGCGAGTAGTGCAATATATTATACCGTTTTGATCGAGATTATCTTCTAAAAACTTATACACCGCAAAAGCTTTATCGTTAGGAGTTCGTACCTCAAAATATAGATTCTTTCTATCAAAACCGGTTACAAATTCTTTAGGGTTATCAAGCTTAAGCAATTCCTTAATATCTTCACGAACTTTATGTGTTGCTGTTGCAGTAAATGCAGATACTACAGGTCGGACACTAAGTG
>CAYJKW010000098.1:0-5154 GCA_964370765.1 uncultured Oscillospiraceae bacterium | reverse complement strand
TATTTTCCTGTATAGGTGCTGCAATATGGGCAGTGATTGTATTAATTGGCAACATAGTAGGGCAGATACCTGTTGAAGGTTTTACGACACTAATGATTTTTCAGCTATTTAGTTTTGGTATAATTATGTTAACACTCGGCATAATAGGTAACTATATCTGGAGAATTTTTGATGCATCAAGAAATCGTCCGGTTTTTATTATTGAGGATATTAAAATAAGCAGTAAACAAAAAGATAATGTATCATAAGGGAGTTTTTCTTTTGATTAATTATAAAAATATTTTAATAAGGTGCTGTCATCTATTATTGGTCTTTTTTATTATACTTTGCCCTTGCCTATTACTTTCAGATTTTTCAGCAATCTATGACGCTCAGTACTATTGGGAAACGGCATACACAATAAGTACAGACTCGGGATTTAACATATTAGAATATCCATATACATTCAGAGGATATTTTTTACCTACTTTTCATCTATTCTTGCAGGTATTCGCTGAGTATATTTCGGTTGATCCATTTATTATATTATATATTTATCTATCTTTATTTACGGCTATTACTATCGTTTTTTCTTTGCCAACTATCTTTAATATATCATTTCGCACAAAACAGTACTATATCGCAACAGTAATTCAATCTGCCTTATTTATATATAACTGGAACGATATTATTGTACACCCCTTATCAGATTTACCGGCAATGCTGTATATAATTTCAGCTATGTTGTTTGCAAAACTATTTGTTATAAACATTAATAAAAGATTCATATACAGGATACTAAGCCTTTTCGCTTGTGGATTATCAATGTATATTGCATATAATATTAGGGCTGTATATATATATTCGGCAATACTGATTGTAGGTTATATCCTTTCTTGCACAGTAAAACATGTTATACACGGTAAAGCCAAACATGAGGTTTTTTCTAAAAACACTTTATTAAACCTTTTAAAAAATGTCTCGATTGCTATTATTACATTGGCTATAGGTGTAACAGTTTTTGCAATCCCGCAAGGTATGATTAACTATAAATATACCGGTGACGCATCGCCACGTATAACTACCGAAAGATTTATCGATCAATTTTATCCCACCTATACCGGCGATTTGCAGATGAGGCAGGTATACTGGGGGATTTTTGTACCTCGTTATGAAACATATACTGGAGATCCCGGTAGCTATGCATCACCTGCCGTACGCTTTTATGATAAGGCCGGGATGATGATTTTGGGTAATGAAGAAATTACAGCAGAAAATTTTACATATTCAAAATTTTTCGATCTTATTTTTAAATATCCGCTAGAGGTGGTTGCTATCTACTCTCGTCACATCGTAAGTGCATTAACCCCTATATTTAGTGAGGCATATGTAAGCGATCTTTTTGAAAATAAATATTTTAGAATAATTTTAAATATATCACTTTGGATAATCTCGGCAATAATATATTTTTCAAGGTCGGAGAGATACAACGAAAAAAGCTTTTTCAAAAAGAATTGGTATGTTATTATTGCGCTGATATTCTCCTGTTTTTTAACACTTGCAGGTGCAATAGAAATAAGATTTTTTATTATCGTGCACTTTTTAATGTATTTCTATATAACAAATTTAATAGACGTAAAGGCATTATTAGGCTATCTAAAGGTCAACTGGTTAAAAACAGCAATAATTTCCGGCACAGTATTTTTGCTTTGGCTAAGTGTAGTTTCCGGTATACTTGCAAATGTAGAAAATAGTATACTCATTTTTTAATAACCTATGTAAAAAGCCTACTAAATCAAAAAATTTAGCGGGCTTTTTTACATTTAATTATAGGGATGTCGTATCTATTTCTTGTGCTTCTTTAATCCATGCATCACTAACGGCATCGGATGGCATACGCCAATCCGCACGCGGTGACAGGGTAACTGATCCGATCTTTGTTCCATCCGGCATACAACTGCGCTTATACTGTTGAGTAAAGAACCTTTTATAAAAAATAACGATCCAGTGCTTTATTGTCTTTGTGTCAAAACTATCTTTAAAGGCTATAACTGCCAACTCGTAGGTATGCTTAGGCCGGCGTCCCCAGCGGATTGTGTGATAAAGAAAGAAGTCATGTAGAATATACGGTCCTACAATCTCTTCGGTTTGTTGTTCTATCTTATCTTCTTTGGCTGGTAGTAATTCCGGACTTACCGGGGTATCTACAATATCCTTAAGCACATCTAACAACGAGCCGCCTACTCTCTTTGCCTCATACTCTACAAGCGCCTTAACCAGCGTCTTAGGAACACCCGAATTAACACCATACATACTCATATGATCGCCATTGTATGTTGCAAAGCCAAGTGCAAGTTCTGATAGATCACCGGTACCAATAACTATTCCGTTTTCCTTGTTTGCTAAATCCATCAGTATTAGGGTACGCATACGCGCCTGAGCATTTTCATATGTTACATCTGCACTTATTCCATCATGCCCAATATCTTTAAGATGTTGGGTAACGGCTTGATGTATGTCTATCTCACGAAGCGTTATCTGTAGCGAATTGCAAAGCAACTCTGCATTGTTTCGTGTGCGACCGGTTGTTCCAAAGCAAGGCATAGTTACCGCAACAATATCATTAAGGGATTTACCTAAATGAGTATATGCACGGTATATACAAAGAAGTGCAAGTGTACTATCCAGCCCACCGGAAATACCGATAATTACTTTATCGCATCTTGTATGATGTAGTCTTTTTACAAGCCCCATGGATTGAAGCTTTAGTATCATCTCACATCTGGTTTCCCATTCATCTGGACTATGCGGAATGAATGGCTGTGCATCAATTGTCCTACTAAGTACAGTCTGCTGTTTTAACATAGAAAAAGTGACCACAGTATAATTATTATCTTGCAGTGAATTAAAGGTAGTCATCCTGCTACGTTCATACTCAATAGAATATAAATCAAGGTCTGTAATTGCCGCCTTTTCCTCAAACGGCATTGTTTCTGATAATAGATAACCGTTTTCTGCAATAAGCTGATGGCCTGCATAAACAGTATCGGTTGTGCTTTCGCCAAATCCGGCATTAGCATACAGATAACCACAAACAAGGCGCTGTGAAATATTCTTAACAAGGGCCCTTCGGAACTCGGCTTTACCTATTGTTTCGTTACTGGCTGAAAGATTAGATATTATCGTTGCACCATTTAGCGCATGGTTTGTTGAGGGGGGAGATGCCGACCAAAAATCTTCACATATCTCAACTGCCAGTACAAAATTTTGCTGTTCTTGCCACTTAAAAAGTAGCTTCGTACCAAATAGAATCTTCTCACCATTAAAATCTATCATCATATTATCTTTAGGTGCAGGGGTAAAATGGCGCATCTCATAAAACTCGCCATAATTTGGCAAATGTGTCTTTGGAACCATGCCAAGCAATTTGCCTTTACACAACACAGCCCCCACATTATATAGCTTTCCATCAACTTTTAACGGTAATCCGACAACAAACACTGTGTCGAACTTTTTGCTTTTGCTAATTAACATCTTAAGTGTTTCGATGGCATCCTTTAGTAATTTTTCTTGTAAAAACAGGTCGCCACAACTATAACCTGTTATGCAAAGTTCTTGAAAACAAACTAGGTGTGCAGGCTGTAATTCCCGCATTTTTTCTAATATTGCACGCCCATTAGCCGCAGCGTCTGCTACCGAAACAACAACATTAGTTGCAGCAACTTTTACAAAATCCATAGGTTATAGTCCTTCCATTAATTTGCATTATAAATTATTCTTTAATATTAGCTAACTCTTCTATCTGTTCTATACAGTATTTTACAAGCCCACTACATAGCTTTTCTCGTGATAGATTTTCATCTACCTTTAGTAGTAGCTGTTTACAATTAATATCGCCATGTATATCTTCAAATTTTTCAATATATTGCTTTACATCATTATTTGATACATCTAGGTTACCCAGCACAATTAATGCACCGCTTAGTGCGCCGCAGGTTGCGCCTACCTTCATCCCACCACCAAAATGATTGCCTATATTATAGGCAGTTTTTTTATCTATGTTACAAACATCACAAAACGAGATAACTACTTTTTGACAGCAGTTATAATGAGTGTCCTTGTCGCATGATAACTCACAGGCATAATCGGTTCTTCTACTCATATATTCCTCCTATATTTTATATACTATCTTGTGTAATATTTTTAAAAAAAGCCGTGAATTTAACAATTTCACAGCGATAAATATGGCATTATTAGAAAAAGCAATATAATAAGCAAGACGCTGACCCCATCCTTGCGAAATTGGGTTCAGCGCCTAGCTGGTGCCGCTGACCGGAATCGAACCGGTACGATATTTCTATCGAGGGATTTTAAGTCCCTTGCGTCTGCCAGTTCCGCCACAGCGGCAACAAAGTTATTATATAACACAAATTGTAGTTTGTCAATCCTTTTATTTCGAATTGATTGTTTTGTGTGTTTCCTCTATTCGAGCTAGTATTATTGAATTAATATAAGTAGTTGCTAGTATACTATACAAATATATGGGGAATATTTTGCTACCTGATGTTATAATTTTTTTAGTTTAGTTAAAAAGGAAGGACGAATGTGGTTGCTGTGAATACTGTGACGATGGTATACACCATGAATTTATTCTTTTTTATAACTAATCATAACTATTAGAACCGATGGTTATTGTATTTTTTTAAATAGTATATCCTGTTAAATCATATTCTACCGTACATAAAAGGTAGTAATGTGTAATATATTGACTCTATGGCGAAAATATATTATAATTTATTAAAAATATGGAGGGCTTTATTATGGCAAATTGTAGTAAATGCGGGTTTAATCTACCTGAGTCTGCAAAATTTTGTGATAACTGCGGTGCAAAGGCAGAACAGCCTGTGGCTACATATGATACCACTCCGGCCACAACACCCCAACAGCCGCCCGTTGTAATGGGTAGGCCGCCTCAACCAGCTTCAACAGCTCAACAATCACCTATTGGTGCAGGGGTTCCATCTCAACAGCCGCCTGTGGGTTCGGGTATGCCACCTCAACAACAGCCTATGGGTTCGGGTGTACCACCTCAACAACCGCCTGTGGGCGCAGGTAGACCTCCTCAACAACCGCCTGTGGGCGCAGGTAGACCTCCTCAACAACCGCCTGTGGGCG
>CAYJKW010000097.1:3833-5264 GCA_964370765.1 uncultured Oscillospiraceae bacterium | reverse complement strand
GGCTTTGCCTATCCCTTTGGGAACGTAAACGAAGATTTAAAGGATATAGTAAGGCTGTGTGGCCTTGAATATGCACGCGGAATAACCGGGAATAAATTTATAGTAGGGGATGATTTTTTTGATTTTGGCCTGACCTGCCATGCGCTAGATCCAGAAGTATTCAAAAAGGTAGAGGAATTTGATAACCTATCTAAAAAAAGCTGGAGAACCCTGCCGTTTTTAAACCTATTCGGCCACAGCTACGAGTATGAAAACGAGGGTCACTGGCAACAGTTCGATAGGCTTTGTGAAAGGGTATCACAGATAGAAAATGCATGGTTTGCAACCAATATAGAGGTGTGCGAGTATATAACTGCCCTTAAAAACCTTAAAAGAAGCTATGATGGTATGATTATATATAACCCGAGTGCCATAAGTGTTTGGGTAGGGGTAGATCGCCGGCCGGTAGAGATATTGCCGGGGCAGACTGTAAATCTAAAAGAGGTGTAATATGGCCTATAAATTTATTAGTTTAGAAGAGAATATATATGCAATAACGGACAAAAATCTTTACACAGCCTATCTTATCATAGGCGAGGATAGGGCAATGCTTATCGACACAGCGGCCGGAATAGGGGACATTAAAGCAGAGATAAGCTCATACTCTGATAAGCCATTGATAGTTGTAAATAGTCATGCACACCCCGACCATTGTGGAGGGAATTGCCTTTTTGATACGGTCTATGCATCGCAGAGGACTAAGGACATGCTTTTAAGCTATGGATACTATCCGGCTAATAGGCCTGAGGATAGCACTATAACATTACAAAAAGTGAATGATCAGGATACGGCAAGTATAGATATTGGTTATGAACTATCGGTAATTGACGAAACTACCGAATTTGATCTTGGTGGGTGTACAATACAGTGTTTTGATACTCCGGGGCACACCGGTGGCTGTATGAGCTTTTATCTTAAGGAGAAAAAATATCTTTTTAGTGCGGATTTCGCAAAGCCGGGAGTTTGGGCTTTTTTAGATGACAGTGATCTTTACGCCTACAAAAACTCCTTAGAAAAAATTTGCATGCTGGATATATTAAAGATTTATGGTGGACACATATTTGATGAACAGCCAAAACAGCTGCTTACTGATCTATTGCTATGTATCAATGATATAATTAAAAATCCTGACATTGGAACTAAAACTACAACTAGATTTGATGATAATGTTTACCTACATAAAAATGGTCTGGGAGAGATTATTTATCACAAATAAAAGGTAAAGGGCGCCGTATTTTACACGGTGCCCTTTACCTTTTAAAATGCATTTTCTATTTCTTCTTTTACTATCCTTGTCCACACACGCAGGTTATCCGGTTGCTTGTTTACAGTTTCTACATCTTTTAATGTAATGTCAAATATATTTTTATTCTCCTTAAATATAGCAAAATG
>CAYJKW010000097.1:0-3733 GCA_964370765.1 uncultured Oscillospiraceae bacterium | reverse complement strand
CCGCTCCAGCCACAAAACGGCCCTTGCCTTGAAACGAATACCGGCAATGCGCCCCCTAATGCTTCCTCTAATTTCTCTTTGTTTAATGCAGTTTGTTCCTCGTCTACCTCATAGGGGGCTACGATCAGAATGTCCTCAAATGATGCATCGTCTTTCAAGCAGGGTGCATATGCCACCGCGCCGCCCTCTTCGGCCTTTTCTCCAAGGCTTACTGGTACACCCCAACGGTGTGTGTCCTTTAGCTTGTAGCTGGCTTCCATGGTAAGCCATGGCTCTAAAACGCTATCGTCGCCAAAGGTGCTACGATACAGTAATTTGTGTATCTCCTTTTCGTATGCACGTAAAAACGGGTCTTCACATCTAAGTAACTTTTCGTTAAAATTCTCGTCAAATGCAAGCACGCCACGCACATGAACTAAGGGCCGTTCGCTATCAAAACTATTATGCCTGCGCCATAACGCACGGCTATTATCCATACTGTCACTGTTTAAATAATCACCTAGCTTATAAGCTAAGTCGTACAATTCGTTCTTGTATTTCATACACACCTCAGATAATAGATAAAATACCCCTGACGACTAATCGAACAGGGGTAGATGATATTTAATTAACCTTTAACGGCACCGCTTGTTAAGCCGGACACTATTTTTTCTTGGAATAGTATGTAAACTATAACCACCGGTACAATGCTTAGGATAATAGCTGCATACATGGAAACATAGTCAGAGGTAAACTGATTTGTAAAATAACGAATACCAAGCTGAATAGTTTTATTTGTTGATGTGGAGATAAGTAGGTTTGCATAAACGAATTCATTCCAACAGTTGATAAAATGTAGGATACCTGCGGTTATCAAACCTGTTCTTGAAAGTGGAAGTATTAGTCTGAAGAATCTACCGAAGAAACCACATCCATCGATATAGGCGGCCTCCTCTATCTCTTTTGGGATAGTTTCGATAAAACCTCTAAGAATAAAGGTTGTAATTGGAATACCAATAGCCGTATAAACAACAACCAATCCAAAGATGCTATCATAAAGCCCAATGCCACTTACGATTACAAAATAGGGTACCATAAATGCATTTAGCGGTACCAGTATGCCGGCTGCAAAAAGTGCAAAAATAATCTCTTTACCCTTAAACTCAAAACGAGCGATAGAGTATGCAATCATAGATGAAATTATTAAACACGCTGCCATGGCGATAAAGCTAACCACAACAGAGTTGAACATCATGGTTGTAATGCCTGATACCTCTACAGCCGCAGAGTAGTTCTGAAACTGCCAAACTGCCGGAAAAGAAAATGGGTTATCCATAAACTCGGCATTCGTTTTAAAGGAGGTTAGCCCTAACCATAATAGTGGGAATAGGGTGTAGAATGCGAAAAATAATAACAAAAACCACTTTAATATTTTAAGTACAACATCGGCAACAGGATTGCTTTTGAGTACATATACAGTATCTTGTCCTTTTGAACTCATGTTTTTATCCTTTCTGAATTACCGTTACCGATTGTAATAACTAAATGCCTTGCGAAGTGCAATAATAACAGCTGTTCCTACGATAATCAAAACCACAGCGGTAGCATTTGCAGTACCGTAGTTATAGTTCTGCATCTGCTTGTAAAGATACATAACCATAACAGAAGTTTTGTTTGCCGGTCCACCACTTGTCAGAGTATAGATTTGTTCAAATGTACGTAGACCTAAGATTGCTGCAAGGGTAGTACATGTTAGCATAGATGATTTTAATAGTGGAACTGTGATTCTAATATCCTGTTGAATTTTTGTAGCACCGTCAATTTCCGCTGCCTCATAAAGCGATTCGTCTATACCGGAAATATCAGACATTATAATTACCATGTAGTATCCAATATAAAAAATCCAGTATATAATAACTGAAAAAAGTGCGGTGTCAGGGTTTCCTAACCAGTTTGTTGCATACTGCTCTAAACCGATTGCCTTAAGAATGCCGTTTAATACACCAAACTCACTGTTATATACAGCTTGCCAAAGCATGGCAAGTGCAATTCCGGATATTAACTGCGGAAAGAAGTATACAGTACGGAAAAATTTCCAACCTTTAGGTTTTTTGCTTAGGACAAGTGCCATTAGCAGTGCCAAAGGTACCTGAATAAATGCTGCACATGCAGCCCAGATAATGTTGTTTCTGATACTTAGCTGAAAAGCTACATCTTTAAAAATTGTAATATAGTTGTCGATTGCTGTAAAAGACGGGTCTGACACACCATCCCACTTTAAAAAACTTACAACGAAAACATATATCGTAGGTATTATAAAAAATGTTAAAAACAGCAATAAACCCGGCAAAAGGAATACTACTAATTTAATTTTATCGTTACTTTTTAATTCCACTACAAGTCTCCTAACCTCAGATTTATTTTAATCAAGCAGAGAGATGCCTCTCTGCTTGATTGCCGTGCGGTATGGTTATTGTGCGTCTGCAGCCTTTAGCTGCTCGATGAATTCTTCTGCTGTAATATCACCAAATGCAAGGGAGTCAAATGCAGCAGCTAATGCGTTCTGTACCGGAATAGATAGCATCTGCATGTTCGGAGCAGAGTATGGTGCAGCGTCGATAAGAGTTAGAAGTTCGTTCTGGAAATCTCCAAGCCCTTCAATATCGCTAAGTGCAACTGTAAAGAAACGTCCGGATTCCACTGTGAATTTCTCCATCCACTCCGGTTCGGTGATGGCTTTAAGTAATTCTGCTGCAGCCTCTGCCTTAGCAACATCATCCTGTGCGCCAAATGCAATACGTTGCTGAGTGTTTGACATTACAAAGCCTGCTTCGCCTTCACCACCTTCAAGTGTTGGGGCTGTTGCAAGTGCAACTTTATCTTCGAATCCTTCGCCACCCTCTTCAGGTATACGGCCAAAGATCCAAGGTCCGTTCATGTAGATAGCTGTACGCTCATTCATGAAGTGACCTCTTGATACAACTGCGGTCGAGCCGATTGCGTCGGAGGTTGTGTAATCTTGTAGCATTCTTTCGATAATCTTTGCAGCCTCTAGCATTGCAGGATCATCTAATACTGTTGCGCCATCCTGTCCACCAGCAGCGATTGCAGCCTGAGACATCCATAGCATTGTTGTGTATGCGTTTTCACCTGTCATTAGTGTCATTGGGTCAATGCCTTCAGCTGCAAGAGCATCACATAGATCCCAGAACTCATCATATGTAGCAGGGAACTCATCAAAACCTACGTTTGAAAGCATCTCGGCGTTGTAGATTACAGGCCAGTATGCAACCTCGAAAGGTACTGAATAAAGTTTGCCATCAACAAGTGCTGAGTCGATAACGCCGGTGTTGAAGCTATCCATCCATGCTTGGTCTACATAGGGTGTCATCTCAAGCAGATTTCCACTCTGTGCAAAGCTTGTTGCATCATCCGGTGATTCAATTAGGAATATGTCGGGTGCGTTGTCAGTTGTGACAAGAGTTCTTATCTTATCACGATAAGCAACATAGTCTGTCTGCTCTTCAATTACAAGTTTAATTTCGCCTGCATACTCGGTGTTGAATGCTTCAACGAATTCTGCCATTGGAGCAGCTAGTGTATCTGTTGCTACCCAGATAGAAGGCCAGTTAAGCTCAACTTCTACGCCATCGGTAAGTGTAGCGCCAGGCTCTGCGTCGGTAGTTGCAGGTGATTCAGTTGCGGTTGATGCTGTAGCATCAGGTGTCTCTTCCGGTGCCGGATCACCGGAACA
>CAYJKW010000096.1:0-5357 GCA_964370765.1 uncultured Oscillospiraceae bacterium | reverse complement strand
GGGTGAAAACAAGCTCACCTCGTTTGAAATGAAATGTACTCATCTCACCTTCGTCGATTGTGTTTTCTTCACAGATGTCTGCCTGTGACGGAATCAACGAAAATAACTCGTTATCGCAATTTATAGCGGATAGCACTACCGAGGGGGCCTTCGGTGCCAAAACATTATTTTGAAATTCGCGGTGCAAACTACCCATGACATTCCTTCCTTTTTAAAAAATATTGCTAAAGCTTTACGGTATAGAACTAATTCTTGATTAACTATGAAAGATTAATAGTTGTTATCTACTAAAATGTAGATTGTTGTATTGTTGAACAATTGTATAGTACAACAATTTCCGAAAAATGTCAATACCGTATCAAAAAAAATATAAATTTTGTGAAACATACACAAATGAGTATGTCGTAAATGGTGAATGTGAGCATAAAATAATAGCGTGGCAAGGGGGATCCCCAGCCACGCTATTATTTCGTGTAAAGTTTACAGTAAGAATATTTTATAAAACTAGATGCCTAAAAAGCCATAAATTTAACTACTGCCCGTAGTATGCATTTGCTCCATGCTTTCTAAAGTAATGTTTGTCGGCAAGCTCTTGTGGTGCCGGCTTTACCTCTGCGCATACTGTTTCTGTTCTGGCAGCCATCTACATTGTGGTCCTTAAACTAATCATTATCCTGTAGCGCCTCGTATCCTTCTTCTCCTGTTCTAACCTTAATAACATTATCAACATTGTAGATGAATATTTTGCCATCGCCAACCTTGCCAGTGTACAAAGCCTTTTTTATTGTGCTTATTAGTAGGTCAAGTGGCACCTTGCAGATAACAATCTCTACCTTAATTTTAGGCAGTAGGGTTGTTTCAAGCGGAACACCACGATATATTTCGGTAGCTCCTTTCTGCATTCCACAGCCTAGTACATCGGTTACAGTCATTCCGGTAATGCCTATCGAATCAAGTGCTGTTTTTAATATTTCAAATCTACTTTGTTTTGTAAGTACAACAACCTTTGTTAACTTTGCATCGGGGTGTGAAGAATTTTGTACAGGTATTGCAGTTTCAATAGGAATAATCTCACTTATATCAGCTTCGGCCGGTGAGGGTTTAAAATCAGTGCCGTAGGTAACCGGCATAAAGTCGGCATAGCTACTTGCTAGTCCATGCTCTTCTATATCAAGACCTGCAATCTCCTCCTGCTTTGAAACACGTAGGCCTATTGTCTTTTTAAGTACAATAAATACAATTGACATTGTAACGGCTACCCATGCTATTACAGCGACTACACCTATAGTTTGTATAATAATATAATCGAAACCGCCACCATATAGAAGTCCACCATCAAGGGCGAACACACCGGTTAGTATTGTACCGACAGCACCTGACATTCCGTGAACACCGACAGCACCCACCGGATCGTCAATCTTTAGTACCTTGTCTATAAATTCAATTCCGAATACAACTACAAATGCTGCGATTAAACCGATAAAGAATGCGCCTAAAGGTGATACTACATCACATCCGGCAGTTATCGCTACAAGTCCTGCAAGCGCACCGTTCAAGGTCATTGAAACATCAGGCTTTTTATATCTTACCCATGTTATTATCATAACCATGGCAGCAGCTGCCGCCGCCGCAATGTTTGTTGTTACAAATATGTTTGCCGCTGTTTCGATAGAGCCATCGGTCATGGAGACGGTCGAGCCGCCGTTAAAGCCAAACCAACAGAACCAAAGTATAAATACACCAAGTGCACCAAGTGTAAGACTGTGCCCCGGAATAGCTCTTGATTTGCCGGATTTTGAATATTTGCCGATACGTGGGCCAAGGATCTTTGCGCCGACAAGCGCTGCTACACCACCAACCATATGTACCGCTGTAGAGCCGGCAAAATCATGAAAGCCCATCTGTGATAGCCAACCACCGCCCCAGATCCAGTGTCCGGAAATTGGGTAGACAAGCGCACTAAGTACTACACTATAGATACAGTAGGTGGAGAATTTAGTCCTCTCTGCCATTGCGCCGGAAACTATTGTTGCCGCCGTAGCACAGAATACCGTTTGAAATATTATGAATGCAGCGGAGGGGATAGTTGAGCTGTAATCACCCTGAATAAAAGGGTCGAAACCGCCTACAAACAGGCCGTCTCCTGCAAACATAAGTCCAAAACCGACAAGCCAAAACATGATTGTTCCAAGTGAAAAATCCATCATGTTTTTCATGATAATGTTACCGGCGTTCTTGGCCCTTGTAAATCCTGTTTCTACCATTGCAAATCCCGCCTGCATAAAGAATACAAGCGCCGCCCCGAGGAGCGTCCAAATTGTGTCTACTGCTGAAAACATATAATCCTCCTTTAAAAAAATTAAGGCGTGAATTCTCGAATGTTTCGAAAACTCACGCCTTTGTGATTTAATTTATTAGTTTACACTATATAGCAACTCTGCATAGCTTGGATAGCAGCTGTACCTGTTTAGTGTAAGCATTTCAAGCTCGTCTGCTACAATTCTTAATCGGTTCATTGTAGAAACAACACTGTTACGATAGTATTCAGCCTGCTCTAAACTATCATCGATTGCACCTACACTTATGATATTGCTTTCAAGTTTTTCAACCTTTTCAACAAGGCAATCGGTTAGGTTGGATAGTTTTGTGATTAGCTTTTCCTCCACCTTTGCCGAAATACCGGCCTCCTTTTTGTCCTTGAAAAGTTGCAATACCTCCTGCTGATATGCAAAGGAAGATCCGATAATATCTTTTCGAACCATATCTATCATTGTTAGTGCCTCGATATGGATTGTTTTGCAGTATCCCTCAAGTAGGATTTCATACCTTGATTCCACCTCGGTTTTTGAAAAAACGCCATGTTTTTCAAAAAGTTTGATGTTTTTTTCTGCAATAAAGGTTGGCAGTGCATCCACCGTAGTTTTTAGGTTTAATAACCCACGTTTTTTTGCCTCGGCAACCCACTCATCGGAGTAGTTGTTACCGTTAAACACAATTCTAAAGTGCTTAGATACAGTTTCCTTGATTAGTTTATCAAGCCCTGCGTTAAAATCTTTTTCCTTTTCAAGCCTATCGGCAAAATCTGATAGAACATCGGCAACTGCGGTGTTCAGTATTATGTTAGGGCCTGCTATCGAGAAGGTAGAGCCTAACATTCTAAACTCAAACTTATTGCCTGTGAAGGCAAATGGGGATGTTCGGTTACGATCGGTTGTGTCCTTAGGGAAGTGGGGGAGGACGGTTGCACCAATCTGCATGTGAACCTTTTCCCTATCGGTATAATCCGCTTCATTAATTATTGCCTCGATTATATCGGTAAGCTCATCACCAAGAAACATGGAAAGTATTGCAGGCGGTGCCTCATTAGCTCCAAGACGATGGTCGTTGCCGGCAGATGCAACACTAACTCTTAATAGATCTTGATACTCATCGACTGCCTTGATAACTGCGGCAAGAAAGAGTAGAAACCTTGCATTTTCGCTTGGTGTGTCACCGGGCTCAAGTAGATTTGAGCCGTAATCGGTAGATAGCGACCAGTTGTTATGCTTGCCACTACCATTTACACCGGCAAAAGGTTTTTCGTGTAGAATGCAGACAAGATTATGCCTTGTTGCAACACTCTTCATAAGTTCCATGGTTAGCTGGTTATGATCTGTAGCAATATTTGTAGTTGTAAACACCGGTGCAAGCTCATGCTGTGCCGGTGCAACCTCGTTATGCTTTGTCTTTGCAAGAATACCAAGGCTCCAAAGCTCCTGCTCTAGATCCTTCATATATGCCGATACGCGTGGCTTTAAACTGCCGAAATAATGGTCGTCCAGCTCTTGTCCTTTGGGTGGCCTTGCACCAAATAATGTCCTGCCACAGGATACAAGGTCAGGTCGTTTTTCATACAGACTCTTGTCTATAAGGAAATACTCCTGTTCTGGGCCTACCGTTGTAACAACACGCCTTGCTTTTGTGTTTTTGAAAAGCTTAAGCACTCTCATGGCTTGCTTATCGATAGCCTCCATTGAGCGAAGTAATGGAGTTTTTTTATCGAGAGACTCTCCGCTGTAGGAACAAAATGCAGTTGGTATACAAAGGCTATCATCCTTGATAAATGCATAAGAGGTCGTATCCCATACGGTGTATCCTCTTGCCTCAAAGGTGGCACGTAGCCCACCGGAGGGGAAGCTGGAGGCATCCGGTTCTCCCCTTACTAGCTCCTTGCCGGAGAACTCCATTATTACCGCATCATCTCCATAAGGTGATATAAAACTGTCATGCTTTTCGGCAGTTATACCGGTCATCGGCTGAAACCAGTGGGTAAAATGTGTGGCGCCATTTTCAATGGCCCAGTCTTTCATAGCCGTGGCAACTACATTTGCTACATCAAGCTGTAGGTGTTTGCCCTCGAACATTGTCCTTTTAAGTGCCTTGTATACATCTTTGGGCAGTCTTGAGCGCATAACAGAATCATTAAAAACTTTGCTACCAAACAGCTGCGGAATGTTGTTCATATTATTATCCTTTCTTACCTTAAGGGCTCTTTTAGTGCCCATTGTAACCGATCGTTTTTATAAAAAATTTCGGTGTTGTAAAATTTGTCTACTATCGAATTAAACTCCGCCTCGGAATAGCCGCAAAACTCACAAAAATCCCTTACACAAAGTGGGTCGATATTTCCATCGCGCTCATTTACAAGTTCTATTGCCTCTTGTCGTGTCATTAGTCCATATCTTATACTACGAGCAGTATAATCGGTGGCGGCTGCATGGCCAAATTTGGGATATTTCATCCAACTGTGAATAAGATATGCACGGCTGTCAATCTGGTCAAACATCTCAACATGGTGCTGCCTGTCCCACTCATGGGTTAGGTCGTGAAATCCTCTGCTCTTTGCAAAGTGGTAGTTTTTAAAACTGTCCCATGGTAGGAAGTAGGATAGATAAAATGGATCAAGTCGGTCTAACTCTTCGGCAGTAGGTGCGACAGTAAGGCTTAGATCATTTTCGGTAACACCATCGCCTATAAGTTCGGCAGTGTTAATACCAACAGCGACACCGTTGTTTATTTGGGCTTTTGCCGAATAGGTCTCTTCGTCACAGGATCCGCCGTATTCGTAACTTACATTTTCTCCATAACAGAGCATCGGGACATTAAACTTTAATGCCATGTGTAAAGGGAAGGTATATATCAGCCTATCAACATACCAGGTAGGCTTGCCGTACTGCTCAAAGAACTTACGCATCAGAACCTTTTGTACCTTTATGTTTGGCTTGCAACTTATAAGTGTACAACCAAATGTTTCGCTTAAATTCTTTAGGTTATGAACACCGGCATCGGTCATCGGGAAGTTGTCCTCTACGGTAAAG
>CAYJKW010000095.1:0-5498 GCA_964370765.1 uncultured Oscillospiraceae bacterium | reverse complement strand
TTAGGCGGGAATGTTGATTACACAAAAGCCGGATTTAAAGCCAATTTAGGCTATATCGGAAAACATGGCATGTTAATTACCCCGCACAGCGGATCTTGCAATCGGCTTAGTATAGTTTACACAAGTATTGAAAATTTAGATGATTATTTAGATAATAATGAAGATTTTTCCTTTGGAGAAGAGTTTTGTAGCAAGTGTGGAAAATGCGTAAAAGCTTGCCCTTACGATGCCATTTATAAAGAGAGCAAAGTGGATGAAAACGGCCATGTTGAGTGTATATCTAATCCTAAATGTGGCAGTGGTTTTGCACATTACGGCTGTGGTATCTGCATAGCTGTATGCCCATTTACAAAGTTTGGGTATGATAAAATAAAAAACAATTTAAATAAATCATCTTCAAATTAGTGTAGCACTAAAGAATTGTTATAATAGTTTAAGAAAATAAATACATGAAGTGTAAGTCGGGTTCAAGTTCGAATTGTGTCTTGCATCATTATTGAATAGTCTTACCAGCAAACCCAGTGTTAAAGTTGATTTTCGGCTTAAACACTTTTTTTTTGCAAACAAACTCCGATTTTTGCAAACAAAACTTAAAAAGTGTGCCGATATTAAGAGATAAGTCTTTAATAAAAGTTTTCGCCCGCTGGTTTTGGGAATAGGTCGAAAACTAAAAATTCAAAATAAAATTGAACACGCAATTTTAGGAAGAAAAAATTGCACTTTTGCTGTATAATAAGAACAGACAAAATAAGCGAGGTGGCAAAATGTATTTTGTGTATGGTGAAAAAGAGATAAACTACTTGAAGAAAAAAGACAAACGATTAGGTGAAACTATAAATAGAATCGGCATACTTAAAAGACCGATAGATACAGATGTTTTTACAGCAATCATTAGGGCTATATTAGGTCAGCAAGTATCAAGACAGGCAAGAGAAACTGTGTTTAGCAGGATGAATGAGGGTCTTGGAATTTCTGCCGAAACGATAAACAGTGCTACAATAGATGAAATACAGACGTTTGGTACGACTTTCAAAAAAGCTGAGTACATGAAAGATTTTGCGCAGAAAGTCTGCACTGGCGAAGTAAACCTTGATGAACTTCACGATCTCACAGATGCAGAAGTAACAAAAAAGCTATGTGCATTAAAAGGGATCGGCGTATGGACAGCAGAAATGTTGCTTGCAAGTGCGCTGCAGCGTAATGATGTTTTTAGCTATGGGGATATTGCAATTCATCGAGGTCTTCGTATGTTATATCGACATAAAGAAGTTACAAAGGAAATGTTTGAGCGATATCGAAAGAGATACTCACCCTACGGCACAACCGCAAGCGTGTATCTATGGGCAATTGCAGCTGGGGCAATTTCGGAACTTGACGATCCCAAAAACAAAAAAACAGTCAAAAAGCAAGCAGGTTCAGGCATTGACTATTTTTAAGATAAACATAAAGTGGCGGTGAAGATAATGTATGAAAGAGAAACCGAAATAAGAAAAGAGCTATTTGCCATTAGTGATGAAAAGTTTAGAGAGTTTGCAACATCTTTAATTCCCGGTTGCGAGAATCTTATAGGTGTGAGAATTCCACAAATAAGAAAAATAGCTAAAAAAATTGTTAAAGGCAACCCAATTGATTACCTTGATAATGCTGAGGATATATATTTTGAGGAAACAATGCTAAAAGCGCTCATTATTGGAAATATGAATGAAGATATTGAAGTCACGTTAGAGCAGGTTGCATTGTTTGTTCCTAAAATTACAAACTGGTCATTGTGTGATAGTTTTTGCAATGAACTTAAAATTACAAGACTACATAAAGAACGAGTTTGGAAGTTTTTGCAACGATACCACCAGTCAAATGAAGCATATGAAATACGATTTGCTGTAGTTATGCTTTTATTCCACTTTATCGAAAAGCAATATCTTGATGATGTATTATTTATCTGTGATGTAATAACTCACGATGATTATTATGTTAAAATGGCGGTTGCGTGGTGTTTGCAAGTGAGCTTTGTTAATTTCCCCATCGAAACAATGGAATATCTCAAATGTAACAACCTGGATGATGAAACCTTTAATAAGGCTTTACAGAAAATTAGAGAGTCATTAAAAGTAGATAAAGATACTAAAGAAATTATTAAATCTATGAAAAGAAGGTAGGTGTGTTATGGATAATAAGTTTAATATGACTTTCGAAGAAATGTATGATTCTGTAATTTCAAATGATGAAAGCTATGATAGCGTATTTTTTTATGCAGTGAAATCAACAGGCATTTATTGCCGACCATCCTGTAAGTCGAAAGCACCTAAAGTGGAAAATATAGAATTTTACAAAACGGCTGATGAGGCGACAAAAGCAGGATACAGGCCTTGTAAAAGATGCAGAAGTGATTTATTAGATTATAAACCGATGAAAGATATTGCCGAGAAGCTCAAAAGTCTTATTGATGATATGTTTGCAGAGATAGAAAGCTTAAATACTGAAATAGATAGATTCGGACTTTCGCGCAAACGCATGGTAGAAGTTTTCAAAGAAGAATATGGAGTGACGCCAAGTGGATATGTGAATGAGCTGCGATATAAAGAAGCCGTTAGACTTTTGGAGCAGACAGATAATGAAGTAATCGATATTGCGTACTCAGTAGGGTTTGGTAGTCTATCGGCATTTTATAAATTTTTTACTGAAAGAGCAAATATGTCCCCTGCTGCATATAGGAAAGGGAAAAATATTTGATGAAGTTGTAACTGGTCTCGGCACAAGAACTGAACTTACAGATAAAGCATTTGGGCAGCTTTTAGAATATGTTGACGGCAAAAGAAAACAGTAATAAAAATCCTATAACGGTAATTGTGCCATGTCATAGAGCTATAGGAGCATCCGGAAAACTTGTAGGATACGCAGGTGGACTTACAATGAAAGAATTTTTACTTGAAATGGAGGGAGAAAATAAATGAGCAAATACATCGTACTTTTTGAGGTAATACCTACAGCCGAAGGCAAAGCAAGATATTTAGAGCTTGCGGCTATGCTAAAACCTATGCTTTCAGGCTTTGATGGTTTTATTTCTGCTGAAAGATTTCAAAGTTTAGCAGATGAGCGTAAAATTTTGTCTATGAATGTATGGGAAAGCGAAGAAGCGATGAAAAAATGGCGAACTATGACAGAGCATAGAATGAGCCAACTTGAGGGCAAGACTAAGCTGTTTGAAACCTATAAAATTTCTGTAACAAAAGTTATAAGGGAATATACCAATAAGGACAGAGTAGATGCTCCAAGCGATTCAAATGAATATTTTGAATAATGCTTATATGGTGAGAGGTGAAAAATGATTGTAAATATAAGTGGCAGAACAGATATAGTAAATCATTATCCTGATTGGTTGTTTAACAGATTTGAAGAAGGGTATGCCCTTTCAAGAAACTCATTGTTTCCACGACATATCAGGAGATATGAACTCACACCAGAAAAAATAGACTGCATCATCTTTGGATCAAAAAATTATGAACCTGTATTGCCACGAATTCACAAGATAACAGGACACTTTGCAACATATTTTTACTACACTATCACAGCCTACGGACAAGATGTAGAACCCGGTGTGCCAAGTATAGATGAGAGTATAGAAACACTAATAAAACTTGAAAAAATAGTTGGAGCAAAGAAAATAGCATGGCGATACGATCCGGTTTTACTTACTGAAAAGTATACAGTCGAAAGTCATCTTAAAACATTTGAAACTATGGCTAAAAGACTTGCAGGTCATATAGATAGGTGCATTTTTAGCTTTGTTGAGATGTATTCAAAGCACAAAATAAACTTTCCTGAACTTAGACAAATTACAAAAGCTGAAATGGATATTTTATCTGAAGGGTTTGGGCAGATAGCTAAAAAATATGAGTTTATACTTCAAACTTGTGGTCCCGAAGAAGATTATGCAAAGTTTGGCATAAATTCTTCAGGGTGTGTTACTTTGGAGATACTTGGTGATGCAAACGACCTAGAGTTTCGCAATCTTAAACACAAAGGTTTTCGTGAGGGATGTCATTGTATAGAAAGTCGTGACATTGGTATGCTGAACTCTTGCCCAAACGGTTGTAAATATTGTTATGCCAATAAAAGTATGGCGCAGGCAGTGCAAAATTACAGTATGCATGACCCATTATCCCCTCTTCTCATAGGTCATATAAAACAGGATGATGACATTAAACAGGGTGCACAAAAAACATTTTTGAAAAACAGGTGATGAAGTGATAATAAGTGCTACAAGAAGAACCGATATACCCTCTTACTACGGTGAGTGGTTTGTAAATAGGTTAAAAGAAGGATATGTTCTAATTCAAAATCCGTATAATGCAGATCGTTACTCTAAAGCGATATTAACTCGTGATGCTGTTGATATTATAGTTTTTTGGACTAAAAATCCAGAACCTTTTTTAAAATACTTGCCGATGATAGAAAAAATGGGATACTCATATTATTTTCAGTTCACCTTAACACCATATGGCAAAGAAACCGAAAAGGGACTACCAAGTAAAGAAAGTTTGATCGAAACATTTATTATACTAGGTGAAAGAATAGGAAAGAATCGAATTGTGTGGCGATATGATCCAATAATAATATCTGACATCTATACGATAGATTACCACGCGGAACGTTTTTCATATATGGCAAAAAGGCTGTCAAACTATACTGAAAGGTGTGTTATTAGCTTTGTTGATAGCTATAAAAACGTGACCTCACGAATGGGGCAAGACCCTGCTTATAAAATGACTAAAAAAAATATTTTTGCCTTAGCTGAGATTTTTTCTAAAATAGCAAAAGAGTATAATATTGAAATTTTCACCTGTGCTGAAAAATTAGATTTAGAGCAATTTGGCATAAAGCACGGTGCTTGCATAGATAAAGATTTAATCCAGCAAATTTTAGGTCAAAACATCAATGTTAAAAAGGATAAAAATCAGCGAAAAGAGTGCCAATGTGTAGACAGTATTGACATTGGTACATACAACTGTTGTGCAAATGGTTGTAGCTATTGTTATGCTTTAACAGGTGAGAAAGCAGCATTTTTGAACATGACAAAACATAATCCGAACTCACCCATTTTAATTGGTGAAATAAATAAGGACGCAATAATTACAACTAGAGATAGCTTTAGTATACTGGAAAGTCAACTGTCTTTTTTATGGTAGGATTTTCATCGCAACTGCTCTGTAATAAATACGCATGTAATCGGTCTGAGTGGCTGTGTTTTTGATTTCGGGCAGTGTTAGTTTTCCTGCTTACCTAACTGCTTAATTCTAACAGCCGATACAAAGAACATAATCACTATTACTATAATAAGCATAGTATTGGCTACAACATCAAATTCGCCGGCTGTCATAGTTTTAAAAGCCCATGTAGCCGGAAAAATATTCCCTATACCCCTCAGAGCAGTAGGTAGCAACCCACTATCAAACATAATTCCCGATAGCATAAGCGAGGGCAAAAATATAAGTTGAGAT
>CAYJKW010000094.1:0-5684 GCA_964370765.1 uncultured Oscillospiraceae bacterium | reverse complement strand
TGATGACATACATGTTTGAACACCGTGACAGGGCAGTTTCAAGGGATGAACTCTTAAAGAATGTTTGGAAATTTGATTATGAGGTAGATACCAAAGCCTGTGATGATGTTTTGAAAAGATTGAGAAAAAAACTTGTTAATACTAATGTGAAAATAACTGCTGTATGGGGATTTGGCTTTAAACTTGAGATGGAAGCATAAAAATGATTACAATTAGAAAAAGAATATCGCGACCCTTCCTTATAATAATATTACTGATTCCGATATCAATTTTAGTTTTGTTTAATGTTATCGTTTCTGTCTATACAAGGTCACAGGCAGAGGAGGATTTACTGGGTGCGGTAGCCGAAATATCTAACACCCTAAACAGCGAGTTAAGCTCAAGCCCCCCCGCTTTAACCCCTAACAGACCAAATGTTTCGCTACCAAACCCAAACGATGAAACAGGCGATACCCAAAGCACCCTACCCAATATGGCAAGCATTATAAATAATCAAAGTCACAGCACATCTGCCGAGCTTGTTGTGTTTAATAGAAACGGCGAGCTTTCAAGGATTTTTAATGAAGAAAGTTTTATTACCGATGATTTGGCCGATGCAATATATGCCCAAACCGAAAAGATAGGTTTAGGCGAAATTGGTTCGGTGCGTTTTGATGGTGACACATACTATGTTATAGAGATAGAATATCAAACCCAAACATTTACAGACAAAATAGTCTATATCTCAAAGGGTCTAATAATAAATGACCTTGTAACGGTGATTAATATTGTCTTGATAACAGTATCGGTTGTAGTAACTCTATTGGCGTTGTTTGTCTCAACAAGGGTTGCAAATGCTATAGCAAAACCGATAGAGCGTCTAACCTCTCAGGTTGAAAACATGAAATCGGATAAAATTGTGATGATTGATAACAGAAGTGACAGCATAGAACTTCAAAAGCTGACTGTTGAGATAAACAAACTGAACAAAAGAATTTTTCATTACAATCAATCACAA
Organism: uncultured Oscillospiraceae bacterium; assembly: GCA_964370765.1. Classification (GTDB taxonomy): domain Bacteria; phylum Bacillota; class Clostridia; order Oscillospirales; family Ruminococcaceae; genus CAYJBH01. The sequence goes on along the minus strand of CAYJKW010000094.1, from coordinate 4,687 downwards.
AAAAACTTTTTGCATAATGCATCCCACGAGCTTCGCACCCCGCTTATGAGCATACAAGGGTATGCGGATGGTATAGAGATGGGGATATTTTCCGATGCAAAAGGTACGGCGCATTTAATTTCCGATCAAACAAAACGGCTTACAAAACTCGTAGACAGTCTTTTATCCCTTGCAAGGGCAGAAAATTTTAGTACTAACAAAAAACTTGAAAGGTTAAACCTCAGCGAATATCTGATTAATTTAATAAACAGATATAATGGCTTTGCTGTGTCGAACAATATAGAAATCAAGGCAGATATCACACCTGATTTACACGCAAATTCCAACAGCGAATTGCTAGATGGATCTGCCGGAAATATTATTTCAAATGCCGTTAGGTATGCAAAATCAACCGTACAAGTCTCACTTATAAAACATGATGACAAGGCGGTAATTATAATAAAAGACGACGGTGACGGAATCGAAAATATCGATAAAACATTCGAAAGATTTTCAAAGGGAGAGGACGGGAACTTTGGCCTTGGACTTTCCATCGCAAAAACCTCGATAGATATGATGAATGGCAAGGTGAGTGTTTATAATAAAAGCGGCGCTGTTTTTGAAATAAAGATTAATCTATCAGAGTAGCTATGTATTGTAGCTGTTTTAAATATATGATATAATTACACAAAACACCAACTATAGGCTATCTCTATGAAAACAAGTTTTCCACCCATAGCGGACAATAAAAGTCGTATTCTGATTTTAGGGTCTTTGCCCGGTGAAATGTCACTGGAAAAATCGGAGTATTATGCCCATCCACGCAATGTGTTTTGGCGGATAATGTGCAATATTTTTTCAGGACAGTATGTCGAAGACTACCAAAAACGCTGTGAGATGCTTTTGCAAAATAAAATTGCACTATGGGATGTAGTACACTCGGCAGAGCGTAAAGGGTCCCTTGATACAGCCATAAAAGATGAGACAGTCAACAATCTTATTGATTTTTTATACCGGCATAAAGGCGTAAACAAAATACTACTCAACGGTGGCAAGGCAGCTGTGCTTTTTAAGCGTCACTGCAAAGATATAAAGATAGAAACGATAAGTCTACCCTCCACAAGCCCTGCAAATGCCGGGATGAGATATGATGAGAAATTGCGATTATGGAGAGAGGCGATAGAAAACACGGAGGCATTATAATGGCAACATCACAAGGTTTTGTTGAGTTTGTATGCGAGCAGATACATGGAATAGGCGATGTTCGTTACCGCAAGATGTTCGGTGAGTATATGGTGTACCTCAACGACAAACCTATACTCCTTGTATGCAATGACACGGTTTTTGTTAAGATTAAGGACGAAACCACCGAAATATTATTCGACGCTGAAAAGGATTCGCCTTATAACGGTGCAAAGGAACACTATATTTTGGACATAGACAATGCTGAGCTATGTAGGAATGTGGCAGTGCTACTTGAGCGCATAACTCCCCTACCCAAACCAAAGAAGCCCAAGAAAAAATAGGAAAAAATGAACAACCTACACCAATAAAACGTGTAGGTTGTTTTGTGTTGCATTCCGGAAATACGGTTGATGGTTTCGAGATAAATGTGTGGTTACTTTCTACTTTTCGGCTATTTACACATTGGTTGTAATATCTGTAACGGTGAGATACAACCGCTTTTGACCATGCTCATTATCAGCTACTTTACCATTTAATTGGAATGTGTGTTCCTCACCGCTTTTAATAACAAATTTGTTTGTAAATGCGATATTTGCATATGGGTTTTCTTGTATGCATATATCAAAATATTCTAAGAATGCTATTTTTTTCTCAGGAGTTGTATGGTTTAGACCGCTATTACCAAAATTATCTCGAACTTCCTCTCTTGTATAGCCAATCATTTCAAAATAATAGTCATTCGCTTCTAGCATGGTAAAATTATCGTCAACATCGGTGATTAAAATCCCACAAGTTACAAGAGAGTTTGCAAATTTAGCATCGTTAATACTGCGTATCAATGCGGTGTTATCGCTATCTGAAGTTGAATTTTTTAACATATCTGAGCTGTATTTCTCCTCAAATTCATTGATAGGCATAGGTCTTGCATAGAAATAACCCTGTATAGCATCGCAATTTATACCTCTAAGCAAGTCAAACTGCTCCTGCGTTTCGATACCTTCCGCAACAACATACATGCCTAAGTTATGTGACATTTTTACAATACTGTCAATTAGCATATCATCACGGCGTGCATTCTTTCCACCGATAAAGAAACTTCTATCCATCTTTAGTGTATCTACCTGAAGATTTTTTAACATACCGAGAGAGGAATAGCCTGCGCCAAAATCATCAATGGAAATTCTGAAACCATTTTGGCGTAGATCTGCAAAAAGGTCCTCTATCAAATTCGCCTTTGAAATGGTTGTTGACTCTGTAAGTTCAATTTCAATACATTCATGCGGTACATGATATTTATCAGCTATAGCAACAACACCTTCGACAAAAAATGGATTATCTAGGTTTAGTCGTGAGCAGTTTACCGACACAGTTATATTTCCAAGTCCCTCATCAAGCCACTTCCTGATGATTGCACAAACATTTTCAAGCATATATTTATCAAGCTCAACAATGAATCCGTTACGTTCAAACAGTGGAATAAAACTATTCGGAAATATTATCTTGCCGTCTGCTTCGATCCAACGGACAAGTGCTTCAGCGCCGACAAGAATATTGTCATTCGTGCTAAATTTTGGCTGTAAATACACTTTGAACTCTTCATTATCAAGGGCAGTCTTCATCTTGTTTGTGATTTCGGCATCTGTTAAAAGATTTTGCTTGAATTTTTCGTCATAATCACACAGTATCTCACCCTTAGTGTTTTTTGCCCGTTGATGTGCAAGGTTCACCTTTGTCATGATATCCTCAAAATCGGTTTCGCCTTGGTCAATATTGTATCTGCCAATTTTGAACGTTCCGGCATAGTCAATAAGTTCTGGAACAATCTCGTCAAAATGCATCGAGACACCTTCGAGCAAAGGGTTTAAGTTGCTTAGTGTTTCTTCATCTGCAAACACTACGAATTTATCGTCGCCAATTCTTGCGGCAATAAGGCTGGGATCTTTAATATTCTCAAAAAACGGTTTGAAACCCTTTAAAACACGATCGCCTACTTCACGACCAAATGCCTTCGGTGCTTAATTCTACCGACTTTAAAAAATCACTCAAATACGCTTCGCTATACAAAACAGCAATCACTTCATCATCTACTATCACGGGGGCGGCAAAGTCAAAAGCCATCTCATCTGCTTCAAAAGATACTTGCGGCTCAGTTACGACAAATTCATTATTTAGTGCATGGTTGTAAGCCTCGCTGTCGGAGAAATCATAATAATCACCCTCCAGAGAATAGCCGTTTCCCTCAGGGTCAATATAATATAGCGCATCAAACTCCTCGGATTGCGACTGATTTTCAAGATACAAGCCAACCTCATCAAAGGCAACATTGTTTTTTGCAACATATTCGGCAAGTAGTGATAAATCATCTTCACCTTCTTCCAATATTCCTTCAAGCAAAAGCTCCAACTGCACTCCGATTTGGTTCATCTCACTAAGTGTTGCAGATATAACAGCATCATTCATATTTGATTTAGCTAAATTTGTTATCAATCCTATAAATACAATAGATAAGAAAACGACAACTGTAACAATTTTACTCGAGCCGAGTTTTTTTAAGAACATATGTATCCTTTCGAACAAATATACGTCTATAAATTAAACGCATAATAATTTAATTATAAATGAAATTATTATCGCTGTTTTATCAAAAACAACTTTTTAATAGTAGGTTTTCCATATCAAGAATATTAAAGTTTGTAAAACACCATGATATCAGCAAACTTATATATCTCAAAAGCAAGCAAACTTATGAGTTCGCTTGCTTACTAAAGGTTAAAATTATACAAAGTAATCATAGCAAAATGTTTCGATAAAGTCAATGTTAACCTATATACTTAACTTGCACTAATAGGTGACATTAAATGATGGTGGGATCTATTATGAATCAAAAGAATATCTGCTGTAAATTAATTGAAGAATGTATCCGCCAAAGAGATATTGTTAAAATCCTTTTCATTACAAATTCGTTTCGGATTCTTAAAATCAACAAACATTCTCGTAAGCCCTTGTAATTTGCAAAGGTCTACGAGAATAATTTTAAAGTCATTGTACCCAAAAGAATCGCAAAAAAACCTTACGTTGCGTGCCAACGTGTTTGTTTTTCATCTGCCTCTATCCTTTTTCGACGAAATGCAACTTCTACAATGGTTTGCACAATGAAAATGAGCGCAAACCAGATGCTGTAGCGGTCAAAGAAAACCATTGGTTGGGTAAGATCTTGTGTTAACAGGAACAAAATAAGATTTATAAAGCCAAGTATGATGCCGATAATAACTGTTAGGGTGCGGCGTTTGCTTGCCTCCTCTTGCTCCTCGCTGTTTTCTTGTATATCTTCATTTTCCTCTTCTTTTCGTTTTCTTACAAGGATTATATAAACAAAGGGAGAGAGAATCGCAAAAATAGTCATAATCAAATCAAACAAGCTCCATGCAGCATCCGAAACCTGACTAAAGGGGCCAGAGCTAAGCGGGGTTCCGCCTTCCATAATTATTGTTGCTTCATAAAGTTGACCATCTACCCGAACACC
>CAYJKW010000093.1:0-5956 GCA_964370765.1 uncultured Oscillospiraceae bacterium | reverse complement strand
TTCTCACCGTTACACCCATTTTTTTTGCTAATTCACCAACTGTTAAATATTCTTTATTCATGATAAAACCCTCCTTAAACATATTATAATATATGACGTAAGGTTACAAGCAAGAGTTTTCTTTTGTTTTAATTAAAATATTCACCTTAATAGAAAAATTAAAAATTTTCCCCTTTTGTAGGTAACTGCCGTTATGCAATGATGGTATAAGGATGCGTTTGAAATGCATATGATTTTAAAAGAGAATAACGAAGGTTGAATATTGTAGATGTAACAGCAATTGAGAAAAACTATTGACATATGTCTATATAAGTAATAAAATTAAAATGTATATAAAATAATGATTGCTTTGGGAGATTATGTTAATGCCATTTTATAATCTGGCAGCTGAATTTGCATCCTTATTAGTCATCTGCGTTTCGATGATTAGCTTTCTTCTAGACGACAATAAAGTTTCCACAAGATATAGGGCTTTGAAGTGGTTGTATTTTACCACTTTTTTTTCTATAGTAATTACGATTGGATCCTTACTTACAACTGATTATTATACTCAGGTGCCTGTTGTATTAACGGATGTATTCAAATATCTATACTTTTTAACAGTTCCTATTGCTGCACCTATGGCCCTTTACTACTCTATTACATTGACCTATCACAAAAATTATAAACTTAATTTTATTAAAGAGTATATCTGGGCTTGGTTACCTTATGCGATCTACTGCCTTATTATTGTTACAAACGGTATTCATAGGTTAATATTTACTATATCCTCTACTGAGGGCTATATAAGGGGAGATTTTTTTAGAATCACCTATTTTATTGCCTTTATTTACTTTGCACTTATAATCTATTTTACCGCTGTAAACATTCGCACACCTCAACGTACCGCCCTACTAATAGTATGTTTAAATCTGCTAATATCTACAGTCATCTTTTGTGCGCAGTTGATAATACCCTCGGTACAGCTGTCCGGGGTAGCAAGTGTTTGCGGTATTTTAATAATGCATTTCTATGTTCAAAATGTATCCAAATTTACCGACCCATTAACGGAGCTGTATAATCGCCAAACACTTACAATTGTAATGACAAGACTTTGCAAGTCTCAGACACCGTTTTCTTTAGTTGTATATAGTCTTAGAAACTTTAAGGGTGTCAATGAGCGCAACGGTCTACAGGTAGGAGATGAAATACTTGAGCAGTTTGCGCTACGGCTAAGAGGGATGTATCCCGGGAAATATCTGCATAGATATTCCGGTGATGAGTTTGCTATACTTATCCCAGCTAGTGATAAAGCGGCACATGATAAACTTGAGAGCTGCTTTAAAAAAATAGGGCTTGCGTTTATCTTGGATAAACTTAGCTTTACGATGAATATTGTGCAGGCAAGAGTTGACTACCCTGAGTTTGGGATGAAGACAGAAGAACTAATATCTGCAATGGACTATTCAATCTCTACAATTAAGAAAAATCAGGGTGATACAAACCAAATATATGATATCTCTGTTTGTGAACGAATGAAACGAAGGCATTATATAATTGAAAGATTAAAGCATGCTATAGAAAACAACGGATTTGAAGCATATTATCAACCTATATTTTCGGCAAATAATAACGACTTCTCAATGGCAGAGGCTTTAATCAGATTTAGGAAAAGTGATGAACCTTTTGTCTCACCCGGCGAGTTTATTCCAATTGCAGAAGATACCGGTATGATAATTAAAATTACCAGAATGATGATAGAGTTGGTTTGCGCTGATTACCAAAAGCTACTCGACAGATATGGTGACAAACTAAAGGTAAAGTCTATTTCTATTAACTTTCCATATGTTATGTTTATGAAAAAAAATGCAGTAGACGATGTATTAAAGATAGTTTCAAAATACAACATCTCCCCTTCTATGATTAAGTTAGAGCTTACCGAAAGAACATTTTCATCTGATCTTAATAAGACAATAGAGGTTATGGGTGAGTTTATTAAAAATGGATTTATTTTTGAGTTAGATGACTTTGGCGTTGAATATTCTAATTTTTCTATGTTTTTTAGCGTTCCTATAAAAATAGTAAAATTTGATAGAAGCCTTGTTATAAATGCAACATCTACTGAGGAACGCAAAGGGTTCTTTAAACAGTTTCTTGAAGGCGTAAAGGAACTGGATATTGAAGTGGTAATGGAAGGCGTAGAGGACGAAGAGCTATTAAACTTCCTTATAGCATGTAAAAGTGATTATATACAAGGGTTTGTTTTTTCAAAACCATTAACACTTAGTGAATTTGATGAATTTATTCATGGCTAACTAATTAAACATAAAAGATGCACACTGGACTATAGTGTGCATCTTTTGTTATAACTTATTGATTATTTTAGGTTTAGGCGTCCATTCTTTTTTCGTAGTTACCCATAACATCCAGCCCTTCACTTAATATTAAAAAAGCATTTTCATCATGATTTTTTACCATTGTCCTTAGATTAGAGATTTCATACTTTGATATTACAGTAACCATGATAGTTTTATCCTCCATGGTATATGCCCCTTTACCATTCCACATGGTGACACCGCGATGCATATCATCAACTATAGCCTTTGAAAGCTCGTTACTTGTGGTGAAGATTATTGCCATAATCCTTATGTTTTGAGCATGGAATTTATCTACAACGATTGAAGCGACAAAAACAACGATTACCGAATAGATTGCAGTCGATAGATCAAATAAAAAGCTACATACCAGGTAGATAACGGAGTTAAAATATATTGTAAACAAGCCTACCGAAAAGTTTTTATGTTTTATTGTAAAATACATCCCCAAGATATCCACGCCACCTGTGGATGCTCCGGCTAAAAGCACTATACCTATACCGGCACCTGTTACAACACCACCTATTAATCCCGCGGCAAGCGTATCCTGCATTATTGGAACTGACGGTGGAGTGAGCAGTGTGAAAATGAAGGTTTGTATTGCCATACAATATATTGTTTTAAATAAAAAGGCCTTAGACATGCTTTTGTATGCAAGTACGAATAACGGAATGTTTATTGCAAAGTTCAAAACACCGGCTAGCTGTATGTTGGCGGGTACATTAATTAAAAGTAAATCCTCGACGATATACTGTAATACCTGTGATGTACCAAGTACACCACCACTGTTTAACTGTGCCGGAAGAATAAAGTAGGTAGTTCCAATACAAAAAAGTGCAATGCCAAATGTTAATAAAAAAAAGTTTTTTACAGCACCCGTTACAGTAGTTGTCCTCAAAGTATATCCTCCTTAATACTAGCAAACATGACAAAAAATAGCCTGTAATTTGCCGTATCAATATAATGGAAAGATCAGTATTACAAACTTTTATATTCTTAGTCGAGCAATTATAACATGCAATGTAATAAAAGTCAATAATTGCTAAAAAAGCATGATTAATCAGTTTATAACAATTATTTAATTATATACTGTAATTTTAAAGTATAAAAAACCACCTAATAAGATGGCTCTTTATACTTTAGGGCATTATTAATATTGATTAAGTGCTACTGGTCATATTCAAATTTTATTAAATTTTTTAACCATTTCGGTGAATGTGTTTTCTCCAACCTTACCATCTACAGTAAGATTGTTTTCTGATTGAAATAGGGTGACAAGCACCTCTGTTTGGCTTCCAAAAATGCCATCAATTTCGGTAGTCGAGTTATCAAGTATAGTTGAAAGATAGCTTTGTATAAAGCGTACATAGTCACCCTGTGATCCAATAGATAATATATAGCCTGGATATTCAGTATCAACGTAGTATTCCTTGTTTACGGTTACTGCATTAGCAGCGTCAACTATCTTATTCCATGTTTTTTCTCCAATAACCCCGTCTGGATTAAGTGAAAACTGTTCCTGAAAAAGCACTGTTGAATGTTTGGTTTGTGTTCCAAATTCACCATCTTCACTAAGCTTGATAAGTGCAGTATACCTTGTACTAGCAACATTTAAAAATTTTTGCATAGTTAAAACCGACTCACCGGAACTTCCCTCACTTAGGGGCGTACCCGGATATATAGGATTAGATTCAAATATTTCCATAGTTTGTTCTCCTGATAAATAGTTAGAAGATAATCTCCTTCCCTATACATAGTATGCCGTTGTTCGTAAACTGGTACTGCAAGATGTATAGCTTCTATTTTATCGATGCAGTGAGATAAGATGATCTATAGAATATTTTTATGAAAATACTGTATAGCAAAAAATTATTGTATTATAAAAAAAGGTTAAATGCAAAACCTGTAAGTGTAGCTACAGAAAAAATACATACTAAAAATGTAATCACAAGCTGTTTTTTAAATATTGAACCAAGGAGTGATACCTCTGGAATACTTGCACCGGCACCACCGATTATTAATGCTACCATTGTACCAAGTCCTACGCCTTTTGCAACAAGTACGCTGGCAATCGGTATCATTGTTTCTGTTCTTATATACATAGGAATACCCAAAACAGCAGCAAAAGGAACAGCTAAAAAGTTATCAGCACCTGCAAATTTTGCTAGTAGGTCGGTAGGCACAAATCCATAGATAAATGATCCTATAGCCGCACCAATAACAAGGTATAGCAGAACTTGCTTAAAAAGTTTAACAGCATCAGTTAATGCAATAACAACAGCAGTAATATTTTTTTGAATAAAATTACCCTTGAAATCCGAGTAGTGTGTTGCTACACCACTGTCACAGCAGGAGTCGGTACTATCTGCACAGCAGGAAATCTTGGCTTCTTGTAGTTTATTGTCTATGTTATTATCAGAAGTAGCACAGCAAGATGCTGTATCTTTAGGTGCTGTATCAGCCCACAACAAGATGTTGCTGCAACATCTTGTTTAACGTGATCCCCTTTTATATATTTTACAAAGCCCTTTTTATCTAGCACATATCCAACAATTACTTCAACTATAAAGCTAATAAGGATAAATAAAAGTAAAAGCTCACCGAATAAAAACAGAAATGTTCCTAGTACATTTCCAACCATAGGTTCGCTAATACCCAGGATTGATAAAAAATCTGTTACAATAGTTATTAATTTTTCTTGAATTGACATGAAAGTCCCCCCTTGTTTTGAATGTGAAATAATAAAAAAAATTATATATTCAGCTACTCAGAACGACAGGTGAATTTTCTGCTACATCCGCACATAATGCCCCCCCAAAAAAAACCATAAAACTAAATTATTAGAATCGTATCGTAAAATGTAAGCACACTGTAAGGTGTGCTATTGTAATAAATCGTTAATTATTCGCGTAGCTTTTTCAAGTTGCTCCTTATCCAGTATATAATAAGTCCATTTGCCCTCTCTTCGAGTATTAATAAGTCCAGCGGTTGACAAAACCTTCATATGGTGTGCCAATGTAGAAAGCGGCATTGCAATCTTTTCACCAAGATTACAGTTGCATTCCTCCCCTTTTGCCAGTAGCTCAACAATCTTTATACGATGTGGGTCGGCAAGTCCTTTGAATAATAAATGGTTATCCATTTAACACCTCATATTGTTAAAACTAATTTTATAGTTTTATTATATCGCCGCTTAATGCCTTTGTCAACATTTTTGCAAAAATTAATAATTAATGCTTTAAGTGATGGTTACTATTTTCGTTACCTTTTAATAATGTCGATTAATATTAAAATTACCGTAGAAAATTGAACAAGTAATAAGCCGATATTAACAGCTACAAGCCCCTCTGCCATGAACCAATATACTGTATACAGTCCTAGTACCACCGAGGCACAATAGTAGCTAAACAGGCCTGTAAAAATTATATATTAAACTTAAAAGCATACTAAGAATAAGATTATTTCATCTTTCGTATCTTTGTAAATTCTTTTTTTATCAAGATGATTGCCCGTGCTGTTGCCAGCATTTCGTTTTTCTGCTTTTACCATAGATGTGAGAGTTCAAACCCTGTAATATTCTCGATGACAACCTAAAAACGGAC
>CAYJKW010000092.1:0-6096 GCA_964370765.1 uncultured Oscillospiraceae bacterium | reverse complement strand
CAAAAGCAATCAAAACTTTATCGCCCATTTCATGACCATAGTTATCATTAACAGGCTTAAACTTGTTAAGGTCAAGGTAGAATATAGCAAACTCAGTCCCCGTTGCTTCCTTAAAATATTTTTCAACTTTCACCCTATTGTTGGCACCTGTTAAAGCGTCTGTCTCAAGCTTTTTAGTTAAATTTTCTCTAATTATACGAGCTTTTTTCATGTATCTATAAACAAACAGATTGATAGCTATCAACGCAAGAAAACATGCAATAAAGGTAGTTACAACAACCCAAATTTTATCTTTGCTATGTAAATCCATCTGTAAGTCCGCATTGCCAAGCTTAAAATTATAATTGCTTGCATAGCTAGAGTTAAAATCTTCGGAGGTAAAAAGTTCTAGCTCCTGCTCTTGATAAATCGAGGAAATTTTAATCTCATATCCAAGATTGGGAAGGTTTGTTGCGGCAATTGATGACAAAAGCTTATCAGCATGAACTACCACGGCAGAAAATCCAATAAATTCACCATCAATAAACACTGGGTTGCGAATAACGATGCCTATTTGGCCACCAGCGAGCTTATATGGACCTGAAACAACTATTTCACCGCTATCCCTTGCCATAATTGCATCGTCTCTTGCTGTTTCATCTTCAAATACATTGTACCCTACGATAAAAGCGTTTAATTCATTAGGATACACTTGTGTGAAAATGCCATTAGGAAGATACGCAATAGATGGTTCAATGTTCGCATTATAAAGAGCCTCTGAAATTCTATTAAAATGCACATCACTGATTTGTCCGTTCTGTATAATTAATATTTCCCCTAAAATCTGGCTAACTTGTATTTGTGATTGCAGAGCTGATTGAATTCTACCAGCATATGTTTCAATTATATTTTGCTCCTTAACCTCTATGTCTATATAGGTTAAATTTGTAATGTAAAGAGATACAAATAAACTAACGATTATTAATAAAGTAAATAATATTTTTAAAAGCTTCATTATATCTCTCCTGACAATGTCCAATAAGCTAATACATTTGAAACGAATATTATTATAAATAATCTCCCCATTACCCACAATCTAAAACTACTGCAAATAACAAGAATTTTCTTTTAATAATCTAATTATACACCTCTTTTTATGGAAGTGTCAATGAAAAAGTGCTAGTCCTATTATCTTGCAACTTTTAGGTTAAAAGCCTAGGTTCAAAATTTAGATAAGGACTACCACTTTTATTTATTCTGTTATATTTTCCGCTTATTCAAGCATATACTCAGTAGAGCTTGCCACAAGTGCCAAAACACTAGTAAAATCAATGCTTTTAGTTACTTGAAAACTATTTACGCCAATTTAGCCTAGCATAAAAAATGGCCGGCAGGATTACCTGCTGGCCGGAGTTGTTTTTATTAGTAGATAATGCTGTGTGGCTTTTTAGGAACGATGTTAATACTTTGCTCGCGGCACTTCATACAGCTGATATTTCCACTGATACGCTGTTTGGTGGTGTTGAAGCGTTTTGCAAACAGGGTGATTACATCACGAGTATCCTGTTTTCCATTAGCTTGAATATAGCTTTCGATAGCTCTTCTGATTTGATAGTTCATTGATTAATCCTCCTTCCGATAGGTATATACAGCACGTCTACCATATTTACCCATATCCTTAAATTTGATACCGAGCTCAGGGTTTGCTTCTACGAATGTATAGAAGTTCTTTCCGAATACCCCGGCAGCTCCTCTTGGAATAGTCCAGTCATCACCATATACATCCGGAAGTTCCCAACCATCTGGATAAAGACTTAATACATCAAACTGTCCTTCTTGAATTCTTTTTACTGCTTCATCGACTGTGAAAATTGTTTCACCAAACACCTTGCTTCTTATGTAGTCCTGAATACTTTGGTTTCTACCTTTCGCAAGAGCGTCGAGTTCGTCATATGCTTCTTTGCTTAATGTGAGTTTTACTATTTTCTTTTCCATGATATTTAATCCTCGCTTTCCAACTGAATAGTCTAGAGCACCTGTTCTACAACTATGATACCATAGAACAGGCGCCCTTGTCTACTATTTTTGTAAAAAAATATAATTTATTTTTGATACACCGGAATTTGCAAGGATAAATCCACTATTGAAGAAGAAAATCTTCTATCTTTTAACGAAAGGAGTGTGAGAACAATGAACCTACATGGGTTGAATCAGAAGGACTAATGTTTTTAAGTAAAAATAAGGCACAGCCGAAACCGCGCCTTGTTATTATATACTTATTTTTTTGTTGTAATGAAATAAGTATGTTACTGTACACCGATGAATGCTCATTTGACGAATAATTCGTATTCATTATCTATCAATGAAAATCCAACTTGTTCATACAGTGATTTTCCCATAGCTAATCTTAGTGATGTCAATTCTTCACAATGGTGTGATTCGGCTTTATAATATTTCACATTCTTCTCCTCAAACTAATATAAAATTTGTTCAACCTCTAAGAAATCGTTACTTAGAGGTTATCATTGTTAAACTACCGAAAAGGGTATAATAGGACTTATAGTGTTCATTGCTCATTTTATTCAACATATACTCCGATGTCATCTATTACTTCTGACGAAAGTTCAAGGTATACTTCGTAAAAATCATCGTCATTGTGAGCTATCAAAGTATCACTTTCATTTCGTTTTCTTAGCCAATCACCTATTATAATCAAATCACTATAAATGTTGTTTATATTATGTGCAAAATCAGTTGTTTCTCCATGTGCATTATCTAAAAGACAATCTTCAAGTGCTGATATATAAGACTCAATAACTAAAGTGTACTCCATATTTTGTGAAGTGTTGCTCACACTTTTGTAGTATTGCATTGAAGAATTAAGTTCCTTTATCGTGTGCAATAAATCTGATGGGGTTTTGTTATTTAATTCTGTTCGATGTGCGGCATTAGCAAATGAAACTTGATAATTGTTAATAGTAGTTTGTTCCATCGCGTAATTTAATTGCTTTTCTTTATTTAACTCATTTGCAAAATATATAGCCGCTATAATAGAAACAATAGATATTGTTACAAGAGCAAAAACTGCAATTTTAATTTTCTTCATTTAGCTTCTCTAATCACTATATACATACCCTCCTCATTATCCACAATTCAACCTCACCAGAGAGTACAAGATTTTTCTGTAATAACTATTATTATACTCCTCGCTTTTCAGCCCGTCAATGAAAAATAGGGCACGGGCTCTGCTCTTGCCGTTTAAAACATTATGCCTCCCTAAAAAGAAAAAAAGGGAAGAGCCGCGCCCCTCCCTACAATTATTCCGTTATATTTTCCGCACTCTCAAGCATATTTTCAATAAAAATTCCGTATCCCTTTGTCGGGTCGTTTACCAGTACATGTGTCACTGCTCCTATTATCCTACCATTTTGTATTATCGGACTTCCTGACATTCCCTGTACGATTCCACCTGTCTTATCAAGCAGTTCCTGATCCGTTACACGAATTAACATGTTTTTTGTAAAGTTATCGGTACTTAAAAATAGCCGCTCTACCTCTATTCTATATGGTTTTGGACCTTCGTTGTCAACTGTTGCAATTATCGTTGCTGTTCCAGTCACTGTCTCCGCAGGTGTTGCTACCTCATATTCACGCCCGTCTAGCGGCTCGTTTAATCTACCATATACACCGGTCTCATCATTCTGCAAAACATCGCCCAAAACCTCGTCTGAAACAAATTCACCCTTTAACTCCCCTGCTGTACCGGCCTTTGCCTCTATTGCACCGTTTATGACTACCGGCACTATCTCTCCACTTAACAACTCTATCATCTGACCTGTATCGGTATCACTTACCGGATGTCCCAACCCCCCGAAAATAAGATCTTCGTTGTCAGCATATGTTAGTGTTCCAATCCCGGCAGAGGAATCCCTAACCCACATTCCACTACGGTAATTTTTAGTTGTACTATCTTCGACGGCAGTTATTACGCAGGATCGCTCCTCACCATCTCTATAGTACACTATCTCACATGGTTCTCCCATTGATTGTAGTATGGCATGATTTATGTCCTCATTTGTTACTACTTCCTCACCGCCTATGGACTTAATTACATCACCTAGCTGCAATCCCGCAAGTCTTGCAGGATTCTTATAGCCTGTAGAACTTTTTATGTCAGAAAACCCAACAACCATCACTCCATTCGCGAACATTTTTATACCAAATGGTTCCCCCATAACTGTTAAAGTTTGCCGTTCAGTTTCTATTAAACGCACCGTTTTAATAGGTAATAACCCAAGTAATTTAAGTTCTGCATTATATGAATCGCTCTGCCCAGACGATGCTTGAGATAGCTCTGTATAGGGTATATCAGCAGTTATAAACGGCATGCTTTGAAGAACAAATTCTTCATCCGCTACTGTAGAAAATTTATCAGGCAGGTTTTGTGTTACAAAGGCAACAATTCCTATCACAACAAGAGAGATCACCGTTAAAACACTTATTGTCCTCACCGCTATTTTTTTTACCTTTTGTATCATGACCAAAATCCTTTTAATATACTACTTTTGCTGTAGTATGCCCTATTGCTACCATTATCATTCAGCCTTTAAATTTTATTTATTAAAAAACCACTTGACAAATCACGCTATCGAGGTTAAAATAGGTTAAAAATATTTAGTTAAAATTTTTTAGTTAAATATTTAGAGTATTTTTTAAATTATATTATAGGAGATTAATCATGTTTGATCAGGTAAAAGAGACAATAGTAAGCACACTTGGCTGTAGCGAAGAAGAGGTAACATTAGAGGCAAATATTGCTGATGATCTTGGTGCTGATAGCCTTGACGCAGTAGAGATGAGCATGGCTCTTGAAGAGGAGTTCGGCGTATCTATACCGGATGAGGATCTTGCAAACTTCAAGACAGTAAAAGACATTGTTGATTACATCGAAAAAGCAAAATCGTAATATTGGGAGATATTATTTATATGGATAACAAAGAGCTTTTTACGCTACTTGATTATTTTCAATCCTCAAATATTGCTGAGCTATCACTAAAACAGGATAGCTTTGAAATTTCGCTAAGCAAGGCATCTGCAGTGGCTGCACCGGTATCAATACCGGTATCGGCCACTACTGCCGTGCCTACAGTTGCTACGCAAGCACCTGTTGAAATTCCTAAGGGTGATGAAATTACTGCCCCACTTGTAGGAACTTTCTACAGCTCTCCATCACCGGAATCTGCCCCATTTGTAAGTGTAGGCAGCAAGGTAAAAAAAGGAGATGCGCTTTGTATTGTTGAGGCAATGAAGATGTTAAACGAGCTGCCAGCCCCATACGACTGTGAGATTATCGAAATCCATGCGCAAAATGCAGATCTTGTAAGCTTTGGCCAGCTACTGTTCTCGGTAAGGAAGATATAGCATGTTTAAACGTATATTAATTGCAAACCGCGGTGAGATTGCTCTTAGGGTTGTACGTGCCTGCCGTGAGATGGGAATAGAATCGGTTGTTGTTTATTCACAGGCAGATGCAGACAGCCTTCCCGTACAGCTTGCCACAATGTCTATCTGTATTGGTCCGGCACCCGCTAAGGATAGCTATCTTAATATGCAGGCCGTTATTACGGCTGCCGTACAAACCGGTTGCGAAGCATTGCATCCGGGTTACGGTTTTTTGTCGGAAAACGATGAGTTTTCAGACCTTTGTAAAAAACACGGTATTACCTTTATCGGTCCATCCGGCGATGTTATTCGCAGCATGGGAAACAAGGCATCTGCCAGAAGTATTATGCAGAAAAGCGGTGTCCCTGTTGTCCCCGGATCAGACGGTATCGTAACTGATGTAGATTCTGCAACATCAATTTCAGATCAAATCGGCTACCCTGTTCTTATTAAAGCAAGCGCCGGTGGTGGTGGACGCGGTATGCGTGCTGTGTTTGACCCTGCCGAGCTAAAGGCAAAATATACCGAGGCCACTCAAGAGGCTATCGCCTGCTTTGGCAATGGTGATGTATACATAGAAAAACTTATATTAAATCCACGCCATATAGAGGTGCAGATACTCGCCGACAGTAAGGGTAATGTAGTTCACCTTGGCGAAAGAGAATGTTCTATCCA
>CAYJKW010000091.1:5515-6391 GCA_964370765.1 uncultured Oscillospiraceae bacterium | reverse complement strand
TATGGCTGTTAACACCCATGCCCCATCTTTCATAGGCTCTAAAGAAGAACTCTCCATCCGGAATGTCTGCCGCTATATTTAGCTCTTTCGAAAGCTCGGTACGGTTATCAAGCATTCCGTCCACGGTGTAAAGGCATTGCGGCGTAACGTAGGGTAAGGCTTCACTTTTAGAATTATTTCTGATATATTGTATGCCACAGCCAAAGGTAGCATTTCCCTCGATTGCACTGCTAAACCTGTCAATTTTATATTTTTTAAGTGGGCTCTGCATCTGCTTACCCAAACTATCCCCGATAAATCCTTTATCAAGATTGATAGCACCAAAGATTGCCGACATAATAACCTCAAATAAATATCTAGATAACAAATAGAGACATTATGTAATCATAATGTCTCCAATTATTGAGTATTAAATTAGCTGCATACTCCAACAGTTTCTGTTGTAGCACCTGGGCCATTGTAAGAACCCTTATTATAGATATCATTACAATCATCAGGTGTGCCCTGAGCTGTTGCAGAAATTTCTAATACATCGATAGAAGGTGTTGTCCACTGTTTCATTTTTTTTCCTTTGCTTTATTGTTTATCTCTTGTGTATATAATACACCATTATTTTATTTTCGTCAATATATCTAACACGATTGTAAGAGTTTTGTAAAACTTATCAAATTATCTTCTAAAAAGAAAGTTTATTAGCCTTTTTATGGGTGAGGGCTTTGTTGACTTCTCCTCTTTGATAGTATAGTTACTATCGTAGCTACTGAATAGATTATGTAGCTCGGTATGCGAATCAAATCTTGCCTCCCCCTCTTTAGCTATCAGTCGATCATATTTATTGTTTGGATTTAGTATCCAGCAATTACAGTTATCAAGGAT
>CAYJKW010000091.1:0-5505 GCA_964370765.1 uncultured Oscillospiraceae bacterium | reverse complement strand
GTTAAGAATATTTAGCAACATAGTTTTGCTTGGCGTGTCTGTAACCTGCACCCCAACCTCAATTCTACGCTCGGTGTTACGTGTTAGAAGGTCACCTGAGGCGATATAGATATTTGCATTCTCCCCTACTCCGAAGGAGTAGATTCTGGAATGCTCAAGATACCTACCTACAATGCTTCTAACTGTGATATTATCGCTCAACCCTAAAACGCCTGCCTTTAAACAACATATACCTCTAATTATTAGCTCTATTCTAACACCGTAATGTGAGGCCTCGTAAAGCTTATCTATAATGTCTCGATCGCTTATAGAGTTACATTTAATTGTAATAGCCGCATCGTTACCGGATTTTTTATTTTCTATTTCGTTGTCAATCTGCCTTAGCATCTCGGTTTTAAAGTAGTTAGGTGCAATTAAAAGTTTTCTTGGCACCGTGTTATTTCGTCCAAGCGAAAGATCATGAAATAAAGTTGCAATCTCAGCACCTATTGTTTCGTCTTGGGTTATATAGCTTATATCGGTATAAAGCTCTGCTGTGTTTTCGTTAAAGTTACCGGTGCCTATTGCACAAACATAGCGACTTTTATCCTCGCAAACTCTTGTAATCAAACAAAGTTTAGAGTGTACCTTATAGTTTTCAAACCCGTAAAAAATTGTACAGCCCGAATCTTCAAGGCGGTTTGATAAATCAATATTATTCTGCTCATCAAACCTTGCACGTAGCTCTACAATAGCAACTACTTCTTTACCGTGTTCTGCAGCTATTGTAAGTGCATCTATAATCTTGGAATCGTCAGCAAGTCGATAGAGTGTCATCTTAATTGAGACAACCTCTGGATCGGTTGCAGCGTCATATAGCATGGCAATAAATGGCCTAAAAGAGTGGAACGGGTAACACGCAAGCACGCTTCTGTTTTTTGTCTCCTCGGTAAGGCTATAGCCCTTTGCAGGAGATTTAGGTGGGTTGTGTGGGAAAAATCTTTTTTTAGAGTTGGTTTTATCCTGCCTTAATAATTTAGAAACATCATAATATGCAGCCATGCCTAAAGGTAGCTGCTTAGAAAAAACATGCTTTTGAGAAAGCTCAAGTTTTGAGAGCAAAAATTGTATAATTTCCTTTGGTGCATCCGGTGATGTTTCAAGTCTTACAGCGGCAAGTTTTCTACGTGTTTTAAGTAGCTCAGCCATGACAACACGATAGTCAAGATCATGCTCAAGCATAGATTCCGCCATCGAAAGGTCGGCATTACGGGTTACCCTAAACATGCACCGTTCCTTAACACTTAAACCACCTAGCGCAAGGTCGGCAAAATGAAGTATAAGCTCCTCGGTAAATGCAAAGCATAGCTTATCGTCAACTTTTGTTGTAATTATCCTTGGTAGCTGTTGGCTTATTGGAATAATTCCAACCCTAAATTTATCAGATGCTTTAGTTTTTATTGTAACTATAGCATAGCTTTCAAGGTTTCTTAAAAAAGGAAATGGATGTCGTATGTCGATAATCTGTGGCGATAGAAACGGCTCAACCTCTGATAGAAAATACTCACGCCAAAAGCCTATGTTTTTAAGTTTTAAATTGTTAAAGTTAATACGATGTATATTAGCTGCCTGTAGCTCTATATTTAACTCATTCATTATAGAATCACGCACCCTTAGCAACGATGCCACCTCTGGCATTATTACCGAAAGTTGTTCGGTTGGAGTAAGGCCTGTTTTGTTTTCGCTAGGCTTATTTTTTAGTAAAGTTTGATCAAAAAGCGATCCGACTCTAACCATGAAAAACTCGTCAAGGTTGCTTGCAAATATAGCTGCAAACTTAAGTTTTTCACCAAGCGGCACATTGTCAGAGTTAGATAGTTCCAGAACACGTCGATTAAAGCTAAGCCAGCTTAGCTCTCGATTTGTGTATTCAAGCTTTTCTATCTTGTTAATTATATCTTTATAGTGTGATGACGTCATAGATTCCCTCGAATATTTTTGGACCGATGCCTTCAACTAACATTATTTCATCTTTAGTAGTGAAAAAGCCATTTGTATTTCTATAATCAATTATTGCCTCGGCCTTAACCTCTCCAATCCCACTAAGCACCATTAATTCAGCCTTAGTTGCATGGTTAATACAGATAAAAACCTTACTATCACATAAACTAGCGTCACTACCTTGTACAAAATCGTTACCAACCAATGGGCTTGGAGATGATGCACATAACAGTAGTAAAGGTAAAGCTACCCCAACAAGTGTAATTATAATAAAATATATATCCGGTTTATTACGTGTAGTCTCTGATAACATCATATAAATACTCCGCTACCCCACCCTCAGTGCTGGACATAACTATACGATCGGCATAGCTACGGATTTCTTCCGGCGCATCCGCAGGAACAACTGCATATCCTGCAGCTAAAAAGGCCGGAATATCATTATAGTAGTCCCCTATCATAACAGTATTTTCGATATCTTTATTTAAAATTTTTGCAAGCTCAACCAGCGCAGTGCCCTTTGTAACCCCCTCAGGCACTATCTCAACATTTACGTTACTGGACTGTACCACATCAATACCTAAATATGCCCTAACTCTAATGTACTCGGCAATACTGTCCGATGTCTTTTTATCGGGGCATACAAGAAGTACTTTGTACCAACGAAGATTAATTGTGTTCTCATCTGCCAGCATAAATGCATATCCCTCGTTTTCAAAATGCCCATATAATGAGTTTGTGGCATTTGTAACATAGGGTCTATGATTTTCAGATACTATTAGTGAGCCTACTGTGGGAAATACACTTTTTAAATCTCCTAAAGCCCTAATTATCTCAGCTTTAGGTAAAAATCTATCGTATATTGAACAATTATTTTGATAATCGTAAATGGCAGCACCATTATAAACAATTACTGGGTATGTTAGCTCAAGTTCGTTTATAAACCTACGTGTAGATTCCACGTTTCTGCCTGTTGCTATTGTAAAGCACCCGCCAAGCATATTATATAGTTTTACAACATCGCCGCTACAGCCTGTTAGGGCACCCCCGGTGGTTATTAGTGTACCATCTAAGTCAGATACAACCAAAAGATCCTTTATCTTTTTTTTCATGCCCTAAACTTCCTTATAAAATTGCTAAAATAATCCGGTAACTCGGTATCAAATGCCATTGCTTTACCGGTTATCGGATGCTTAAATTCTAACATTTTTGCATGCAAACATTGTCCGGAAAGCTTTGGATTAGTTCTCTCTCCATAAACTGTATCCCCAGCAATCGGATAGCCGATGCTTCGCATATGCACCCTAATTTGATGCGTGCGACCTGTTTTTAATGTAAGTTCAAGATAGGAATACCCCTTTAGGCGCTCAATAACTTTGTAGTAGGTGGTTGCATCTCTGCCGTTTGTGTCAACAGTCATCCTTAGTCTATTAGCTTTATCTCTTGCAATTGCAGCGTGTATTGTACCATCGTCATGTTTAATTACACCTTTGGTTATTGCATGGTAGCAACGTCTTAAACTGTGGTCAGATAGCTGTGTTGCAAGTCCGTTATGTGCAGCGTCATTCTTTGCGACAACCAATAATCCACTTGTGTCCTTATCAATACGGTGTACTATACCGGGGCGTAGCACCCCTCCAATACCGGAAAGGCTATCGCCGCAATGATAAAGTAATGCATTAACAAGGGTTCCATCCGGATTTCCTGCACCGGGATGAACAACCAATCCTTTTTGCTTGTTAACTACAATTACATCATTGTCTTCATAAACGATATTAAGTGGTATATCCTGTGGTATAGCTTTATACTCAGTTGGCTCAGGTGTATTAATGCTTACACTATCACCCGAAGATAAAATAGTGTTTTTTTTAGTTTTTTTACAGTTCAAAAGCAGATCGCCTGACTCTATAAGTCTTGCAACCGTAGAGCGGGAAAGGCCATCAACAAGACTTGACACTAAAGTATCAATGCGTTGCCCTGCCTCATCTTCGCCTATGTTATAGTTAGTCCAGCTCAACAATCTCCTTTTTTGCTTTTATCTCGGTATAAATCATGGTTACTGCATACAGCGCAACACCTACACAGATAAAGCAGTCAGCGACGTTAAATACAGCAAATTCCATAAATGTAAAGTTAAAAAAATCAACAACATGTCCGTATAATATTCGGTCAATAATGTTTCCTAAACCTCCGGAAATTATCATAATGAAATAAATATCATTAATGCCCCCGCCAAGTTTTCCTAAAAATAGTAACACAATTAACACTATTACGGTAACAACAGGAAGAAATATCACCATAAACCATGATCCGGAAAACATACTAAAGGCAACCCCTTTGTTTAAAACATAAACAAGCTCTAAACCCGGTATGAAATCGGCCCTACCTATAGGTGCAAGGTGTGTTGTAGCGAGTTGCTTTGTGATATAATCAATTCCGATCAGAATTAGCATTAAAAGGGGATAAAAAATAAATTTTTTCTTCAAGCGATAACCCCTTAATCAAACCTGATATTATCGTTTCGATCGAATATCGAAACTTTACCGGTAGGGTTAGGTGAATCGTTTATAGGTTGAAGTGGTTGTGGCTCATGTGATATATCTATGCGTTCCTCATCCTCTTCGTTAACAATTGGGATTATTGGACCAAATTCACTGGTCGCATTTGCTGCATTTCGAATAGCACTTGCACGCTCCCTCTCTTTTGCTGTAAGAGCAGAGGCAGTATCACGTTGACGCAAACTCTGTTCAAACCCATGAAAAGAGATTTCCTGTGTTTCATCCATAAATGTCGGAAGTGGTTGCTGCTCCAAGCTGTTTTGTACAGGTGCAGGAGGTGTTGCAGGCGGATCAATAGAGAAAGCTGGATGGGCTGATGGTGGTTCCATAAAAAATGACTGTTGTGTTGCCGGTGGCTCCATAGTAAGAGGCTGAATTACAGGTGGCTCAAACATGTGGTCTTCCGGTTCGGTTAAGGTGGGCTTAGCTTCCTGCATATCTAATTTTTGGCGCTCCGAAAACTCCCTATCCTGATCCTCAAAATAGTTAACGGGAATATGCTCCTCGCTTTTATCTATTGGAAGGTTACTTAACAGTTCAATATGCTTCTTATATGCATCAATTACAGTGCTACGGAATATAGCGACCTCCTGCTGCATTCTGGTTAGGCGGATATGTTCAGCATGCACCTTTTCCATTGCAATATCAAAATCACGATCGGCCTTAACCTTAGCTTCCTTTAGTATCTGTTCGGCTTTTTGATTAGCCTCCTTGATAACTTTTTCGCCAAGGCGCTGTGCATTAATAAGGGCGGCCTTTAAAGCCTCCTCATCTGCTCGATATCCTTCGATACTGTCGGCAAGGATATTGACATTGTTTTCAAGTTCCTTGTTTTCCGACATTAATTTTTCAAGTTGTTGTGCAACCTGAATGATAAAATCGTCAACATCCTCTGGGCGGTATCCCCTAACGATTCTGTCAAAGGTGACAGATTTAATCTGTTCTAAACTAAGCATATAACCTCCCT
>CAYJKW010000090.1:0-6479 GCA_964370765.1 uncultured Oscillospiraceae bacterium | reverse complement strand
TTAAGGTAAACCGTGTTGAGCTTAAAAATATTATCCCCCCTGCCGAGATTCAGGACGCTATGGAAAAACAGATGAAGGCCGAGCGTCAGCGCCGTGAAACTCTACTACGTGCCGAGGGTGAAAAGCACAGCCAGATTTTGGTTGCCGAGGGCGAGAAAGAAAGTGCAATTCTTCGTGCAGATGCCGTAAGGGAGCAACGTATCCGTGAAGCACTGGGTGAGGCCGAGGCTATTCTTACCGTGCAAAAGGCCCTTGCCGATAGTTTAAGGATTCTAAACGATGCCGCACCAAGCGACAAGGTGCTTAAGCTTAAAGGGCTGGAAGCACTTGCAAAGGTAGCCGACGGAAAGGCAACAAAATTAATTGTTCCCAGCGAAATTCAAAATATCGCAGGGCTTGTAGGATCCCTTACAACAATAGCAGAAGAGACAAAAAAGAACAGTTGATAATTTTTTAACAAAAATGTTAGAAGATTGTAATTTTTTCAGTTTTTTCTATTGTAATGATAATTTTTATATGTTACAATAATTATACAGTGAAACATATAAAATTATTGTTTCAAAAATTAGTTAACAATTGATTCGGAGATAGTAATGGCTTTAGATGCAATTAAAGAGGTCAGCGAGGCTGAGCGCCAGGCAGACATGGTAACTGAAGAAGCTCATAAGGAGGCAAAGGCGATTATCGCCGCCGCTAAACAAGAGGGCGAAGAATCCTGTGATAAAGCAGTTATAGCGGCACGTGACACTATAGCACAGCAGCTTAAAGAGCAGGAAAAACTAACCGAAACAGCAGAGGAAAAAGCAAGGCAAAAATCCATCGAGGTAACTGCAAAAATTCAGCAAACAGCGTCGGCCAACATGGATAAGGCAGTAGAGTTTATTATCGATAGGGTGACAAACGGCTAATGATAATTAAGATGAAAAGGCTATCCTGCCTTGTTACAAAACAGGATGCCGGGCAGATGTTAAAAGCCCTCGCAAAAGAGGGGTGTGTCGAGTTAAAGGATACCGAAAGCTATGCTGCGCTACCGGAATACGAGCAGCTTTTCTCCAAGTCCACAAAAGAGGCAGATGACAGCGATGTTATACTGCTTAGGTCTGCGCTTGCCACAATTTCTAAATATGCACCGGCTAACAAGGGTTTCCTTGCACCACTACCCCGTATATCGGAAAGTGAGTTTGAGGATGAATCCGTCTACAAAAAAACATTAGCAATAGCACAGGAGGTTAACAGCCTAGCATCGGAAATAGCATCCTGTGAGTCTGCAATGCTTCGCCTCGAGACAAGCCTTGCAACAATCAAACCGCTATATAAGGTAGATCTACCACTCGAAAAGGATGGCGGTCGCTACTACAGCACAATTTTCGGATCGGTCCCTGCCGGGGTAACGGTTGATCTGCTTCAAGCAGAGGTAGCCGATGTCTGCCCGGTAGAGTTTTTAATGGGTGATATTTCGGCCGACCTACAATTTTTTGGATTTCTTTGCCTCAAAAAAGACGAGGACGATGCAATTTCGGCATTAAAGTCACTCGGGTTCTCTCGCCAGCTATATCGTGAGATAACCGGTACCGCAGAGGAAAACACAAAAAGAATCGAGGCAGAAATTGCCGAAAAAACTAAATGCATAACCGAGCATAAAGAGGCTGTTCTTGCAAAGGCCGGATTTAGAAACCAGCTGGAAACTGCAGCAGATCTTGCAACAGTAAGGCTAAACAGGGATAACACAATGCTATCTCAGGCCGCTACACAAAACACCATCCTTCTTTCCGGTTATACACCGGTCCCCTGTGAGGATAGGGTAAAAAAGCTACTCGACTCCCACTGCTGTGCATACGAGTTTAGCGACCCAACCGAGGAGGAGCTGGACGATGTTCCGATTGTACTTAAAAACAATGCATTTAACAAGCCGTTCGAGATGGTTACAGCTCTATATGCACTTCCACAATATCGCAGCCCTATAGATCCTAACCCATTTATCGCCCCCTTCTTCTTTATCTATTTCGGCTTAATGATGGGTGACGTCGCCTACGGTATCATAATCGCACTTGCATCCTATCTTGTACTAAAACGTGCACAGCCACGTGAGGGTACGATGAAAAAACTTTTACAGGTAGGTATACTTGGTGGTATTGCAACAATTATCTGGGGATTCTTCTTTGGTAGTTTCTTCGGTAACTTTATACCGGTAGTAACCGAGATGTTTACAGGCACAGCGATAACCCCAAAACCGCTACTGTTCGACCCCCTTGCCGAGCCGCTAATTCTATTTGGCGTTTCGCTTGGATTCGGCGTAGTACAGATTTTACTTGGTCTTATCCTTTCGATGTATCAAAAATGCAAGTTTGGCAAACCGATTGATGCCATTCTGGACGAGGGTCTGTGGCTTGTAATATTCGCAGGACTTGGCGTCGTAGGCGTGGAGATGGGTCTTGCCATCGCAATGCCGGTAGCAAACCTTGGTCTATACATAGCACTTGCAGGTGCGGTACTTATACTGCTTACAAAGGGCAGAAACGAAAAGGGACTTAAAAAAATCACAGCAGGCCTTGGCGAGCTTTATGGTATAACAAGCTACCTTGCCGATATTCTATCCTACAGCCGTCTGCTTGCACTAGGTCTTGCAACCGCAGTTATCGCACAGGTTATGAATACAATGGGTACCCTACTTGGACCCACAATCCCCGGTGTAATACTGCTTGTTGTAATATTCGTTATCGGACATGTATTTAATGTAGGCATTAATATCCTGGGTACATTCGTACATACAAGCCGTCTACAGTTTATCGAATTTTTCGGTAAATTCTACATGCCGGGTGGCAAACCCTTTAAACCTTTCTGCAACACAACAAAGTATGTAGAGGTTTTAAAGGACGAAGCACAAGGGTAAGCGAGGTTTATACCTCTTTATAAAATATTTTACCATTTTTAACAAAACTTTAACACGGAGGAAATTTAACATGAATTGGGCTGAAACACTGTTTTCCGGAACCGGTCTTGCACTACTAGGTGCAGCATTAGCTATGGGTCTTGCGGGCACTGGCTCGGCAAAGGGAGTTGGCATCGCCGGTGAGGCAGCTGCCGGAGTACTAACTGAAGATCCAGACAAATTTGGTCAGACACTACTACTACAGGCACTTCCCGGAACACAGGGTATCTACGGAATGATTATCGCTTTCCTTATCATGCTAAAAATTGGCGTACTTGGTGGCGGTATCGCAGATCTATCTATCGAAACTGGCTTTGCACTATTTATGTGCGCAATGCCTATCGCACTTGCCGGCCTATTCTCCGGTATTGCACAGGGCCGTGCTGCTGCAGCTTGTATGGGCATCATCGCAAAGCGTCCAGAAGAACTTGGTAAAGCTATGATGTATCCTGCACTTGTTGAGACATATGCTGTTCTTGCTCTACTTATCTCCTTCCTAATGTGGAATGGTATTGCGGTATAATAAAGAGATTTATCTACCGATTAATAAGTAAGACGAGGAGATGAAATGCAGGGGTTTGAGAAGATAAAAGCGCAGATTTTGGCGGATGCAAACGCCGAAAAGGAGCGCATTATTGCAAAGGCTAAGGCAGAGGCCGAAGAGCTAAACCGTAGCTATGCCCAAAAGGCAAAAGCTGCACAGGCGGAGGCACTTCAAAAAGGCTCTGCCGAGGTTGCCGCAGCCGAGGCAAGGTCGCAGCACTCCAGTGAGGGCGCCGTAAAGCTCGCTACGCTCTCCAAAAAAAGGGAGATGATTGAGCGTACCTTTGCCACAGCAGAGGAAAAGATGCTCGCCCAACAGCCGGATGATATGTTGCTTGTACTGTTAGGCCTATCAAAAAATCTTACCGAAAAATCGGGCGAGATTATTATGAATCAGGACGACAGTAAAAAGCTTGGCACACAGCTGGTAAAACAGCTTAGCAAAAATACCGGCGGTAGCTTTACCCTATCGAAAGATTCGGTAGAGATTAGGGGGGGATTTATCCTTCGTAGCGGAGACATTGAGGTTAATTGTAGCTTTGATCGTCTATTTGATAGAGCACGTCAGGAGCTGTCGGGTGAGCTTGCCGGCATACTGTTTGAGGGGTAGTTATTTTGAACAAAAAGACAAAAGATACCGACTATCTTTATGCAAGTGGTCGCATAAAGGCGCTAGAACGTGGTTTTTTGCCTCGTACTACCCTAATGCGCCTCTGTGAGTCAGATTCGGTTGCAGACGGAATAAAGCTGTTGGCCGAACTCACCTATGTTTCGCCGGATACAACTCCGGCCACAATCGAGGATGAGTTTACAAAGGCACAACAAAATTGCTATCGTGAAGCAGCCGAGCTGTTTGCCGATAAAACAATGCTTGATTTTTTCCGTGCACGTTATGATTATCATAACGTAAAAACAATCCTAAAAGGTATAGCAACCGGTGATGATTACACCGCCCTTCTATCAGGTTGTGGCAGGGTTGCACCGGAGAAGCTTGTTACCTCTATACTAGAGGACAAATATGGCTCTATACCAAAGCGCCTTGCCAAAGCAATAGTGGAGGCAAAGGCAACATTAGTCCAGACTGCCGACCCACAGATTGTGGATGGTTTCTTGGATAAAGAGCAGTTCGCTGATATGGGCGAAACAGCGCAGGCCACCGGCGAGAAATATGTCTGTGATTATTTTAAATTACAGGTAGATATGCAAAACCTCCGTGCGGCTGTACGTCTTGCACGTATGGGTGCCGAGTTTGGCGAGTTAAAAAAATATTTTATAGAGGGCGGCGATATCCCGATAAACCGTCTTTTAGCCGAGGTTACACCGGAACTGGTTATTAACACATTTACCGGCACCTACTTTGTAAATGTTGCGGCTGTTGCAGCCGGAACACTTCGCAGAGAGCAGGGGCTTGCCGCACTTGATAAGGCGGTTGATGATGCATTTACTGCTTTTATTAAGCAGGGTAAACGTGTCGCATTCGGTGTTGAGGTACCGGTATCCTATGTAGCCGCCAAGGAAAACGAGCTTGTCGTTCTGCGTACTATATTCGCAGGGCTTAAGGCTGGTTTAAAATCGGAAAAATTGTCAGAAAAGCTGAGGGAAACCTATGTATAATGCTGCAGTAATTGGGGACAGAGAGACTGTTATCGGCTTTAAGGCTATAGGCCTAAAGGTCTGTTATGCCGAGGACGAACAGCAGGCAAGGGATCACCTTGTAAGCCTTGCAAAAAATAATACAGCAGTAATATTTATTACCGATGATCTTGCACAGAACATAGGTGCTGATATTGCTGCATACAGCAAGAATGCTTTACCGGCAATTATACTTATCCCTGGTAAAGACGGCTCTAACGGTGTCGCACTTGCCAATGTAAGTAAATCGGTTGAGCGTGCGGTCGGTGCCGATATATTAAAGTAATAATTTTAAGTTATATATAATACCGAAGTTAAAGGTAGGAGTAAATTTTTATGGAAAACGGAACTATCGTCAAGGTGGCGGGCCCATTAGTTGTTGCTAAAGGCTTAGCCCACGCAAACATGTTCGACGTTGTTAGGGTTGGTAAAGACCGTATCATCGGCGAGATTATCGAGATGCGTGGTGATGCCGCCTCTATTCAGGTCTACGAGGAGACGGCAGGCCTCGGCCCCGGCGACGTTGTAGAGACAACCGGCGCACCGCTCTCTGTTGAGCTTGGCCCCGGCATGATTGAGAATATCTATGATGGTATTCAGCGCCCGCTTGAGGTTATTGCCAAGATGGTTGGTACCAACCTTACACGCGGTATCGAGGTAGACAGTATCTCAAAAGAAAAGAAATGGCAGTTTGTTGCTACCGCTAAGGTAGGTGACAAGCTTGAGGCCGGTGATATTATCGGTACAGTACAGGAAAGTGCTTCGGTACTACATAAAATCATGGTACCTTACGGCAAGTCCGGCACACTAAAATCTATCGAGAGTGGCGAATTTACCGTTGTGGATACTGTAGCTGTTCTTACCGGCACAGATGGCAAAGACAGCGATCTAACAATGCTTCAAAAATGGCCTGTTCGTAAGGAGCGTCCATATAAACAAAAATTACCTCCGAACATTCCTATGGTTTCGGGTCAGCGTATTATCGATATGCTATTCCCGATTGCAAAGGGTGGTACGGCGGCTGTTCCGGGTCCGTTCGGTAGCGGTAAAACTGTTGTTCAGCACCAGCTTGCAAAATGGAGTGATGTGGACATCGTTATCTATGTTGGCTGTGGTGAGCGTGGTAACGAGATGACCGACGTTCTTCGTGAATTCCCCGAACTAAAGGATCCCCGTAGCGGCGAGAGCCTGATGAAACGTACCGTTCTTATTGCTAACACCTCCGACATGCCTGTTGCAGCACGTGAGGCAAGCGTTTACACCGGTATTACCATTGCTGAATATTTCCGTGACATGGGTTACGATGTTGCAATTATTGCTGACTCCACCAGCCGCTGGGCCGAGGCTCTTCGTGAGATGAGTGGACGTCTAGAGG
>CAYJKW010000089.1:0-6678 GCA_964370765.1 uncultured Oscillospiraceae bacterium | reverse complement strand
CAGGGGTGTAGTGTGGCGGTTGGACACAGCATTCTTGATCGAACAAGTAAGGTTAACGTTGGTAACCTTATGCTAAAATATGGCGGCGGTGGCCACCGTGCAGTTGGTACCTGCCAGTTTAGCAGTGATACAATATCAGAAAACCTACCGCTACTATTAAAAGATATCTGCCGGATTAATAATAACTAATAAAATAGCAAAGATATAATTTTTTATTCTATATTACAGGTTAAAAAAGAGGATAAATCGTCAAGGTTTATCCTCTTTTTTTGTTTAAATCCATTTCGTTTTAGAAAAAGTAGTTTTTTACTATCACAAATGTCGGTCAATCTTCACAAAAACAGCTTATAAAGTTTGGCAATTACACGTATTTACAGGAGTAAATATATATGTTAAAATAATATTCGTAAACTAATAGGCGGAGAGAGCTTATAATGGCTACGAGAAATGATGTTGCAAGGCTTGCGGGGGTTTCTACCGCAACTGTTTCGTATTACATAAATAGCAGTGGCTATGTAAGCAAACAAACGGGTGAAAAAATTGCTTTGGCAATCAAAGAGCTAGAATATCGTCCAAACTTAATTGCGAAAAGTCTAAAGGTTAAAGATTCTAAACAATTTGTTTTTTTGTGTAACGAAATTCGAAATCCGTTTCATGCCGAAATAGCATACGCTGTTGCCGAGATAGCATATAAAAACGATTACTTAACATTGTTTTGTAACGCTATTGACGATAATGAATATATAAAAAAGATCTGCCTTTACCAGGTTAGCGGAGTATTTATAGCAAGCCCTAAGGTAAGCCGAGATATTATTAAACTAATTAGCGATTCTAATATTCCCATTGTGTTTTTAGACGATAGCTGCAAACAAGAGTTTAAGGGAACGGTTTCTAAGATTAACATTAATCTTAACGATGCAATAGAGCAACTCATTAACCATGTTGTAAAGAATGGTGCGAAAAACATCTGCTATATATCTTCTGCCTCCGGTGATAGTCTCGACCATGGCCGGGATGGTAAGGTAGTTGCATTTAAAAAACATATAAAAAAACACAGTGGCACTGTTTTAAACAGTAATATTGTTGAAAATATCACGACGGCAAAAGACGCTTTTGAGTTTGCAACAACTACATATAAAGATATTAAAAAGATACCGGATTGCTTTATCTGTGCAAACGATGCTGTCGCAAGTGGAATTATAAGGGCCGTTTACAATCTCGGATTAAAGGTTCCACAAGACGTTATGGTTACCGGATTTGATAATACTACAAACTCTAAAATGTCGATTCCAAGCCTTACAACGGTAGATATCTCGATGGATGAAATAAGCCGTTCTGCAATGAATCTTCTATTGAAAAAGTGCAACAAAGAACAGGCAGAGGATGTTACAATTTCTGCTAAGATTATAGTTAGAGAATCTACAAAAAGAAAACAATAATTAGTTGTTTTTTTTGAACAATATTTACTCGAGTAAATATTGCGTTTAAAATATAAAAAATATATAAGATAAAAGGAGTAGCTATGTATGAAACCTAACATTATTGTATTTATGACCGACCAACAAAATGCAAAAACAATAGATCCTAACCACCAAGCTATAACACCAAATCTAACAAAGTTTTTAAAAAGGTCAACTCGTTTTACAAACGCATACTGCCCAGCACCACATTGTTGCCCCAGCAGAGCATCTTTCTTTTCGGGCATGTATCCATCACAACATGGCGTTTGGAACAATGTAGAGGTTGACAATTCGTTATCACGTGGGCTTTATGACGGTATTACCCTGTTTCCCGAGCAGCTGAGCAAAGCCGGATATAGCACTGCATTCTCTGGCAAGTGGCATGTGAGTGCATACGAAAGCCCAAGCGATAGAGGTTTTGATAACGTGGTTAGCCGTGTGGTTAGCAACTTTGGTTTTGTAGCTAACGATAACACCCCCAAAAGTAACGAATGGGAAAACACCTATTCAACACCGGAAAATATAGACTTTGAAGGTGATAAAAAGGAATTTGGCAGAATTATAAGGCCCGGATATACATCGTATTATCAGTTTGGGGTGGATGAAAACCCATACAATGATACTACAACAGTAGAAAAAGCATGTGAGGTGCTAAACAACAACGATAAAAGCAAACCACTATTTATGTATGTGGGAACAACAGGTCCTCACGACCCTTACTGCCCACCACAAAATTTCTTAGACATGTATAACATCGATGATATACAGCTACCGGCAAACTTTAATGATGATATGGTGGATAAGCCTGCACTATACCGGAGAACTAAACAACAGTTTAACCTAACCGAGCAGGAGCATAAAGAGAGCATAAGAAGGTATCTAGCCTTTATCTCTTACGAGGACTATCTGTTTGGTAGACTAATTGATACGATTGAAGCAAATAATATGACAGACAATACGATTGTTATCTATCTGACCGACCATGGGGATTATATGGGTGCTCATGGGCTTTGGGCAAAAGGGTTACCCTGCTTTTCGGAGGCATATAACATCTGTGCAGCGATCGGCGGTCCTGGAATTAAGCAGGGCGTTACGAGTGATAAGTTTATATCTTTGGCCGATTTTGCTCCAACAATTTTAGAGTTAGCCGGGGTAGAGAATAACGTTAAACACCTTGGAAGATCATTAGTGGACATACTCCATGCAAGGCCTACTCCAGACTGGCGTGATGCAATGTATACTCAGACAAACGGAAACGAGATATACGGTATTCAACGCGCAGTATTTACACATGAATGGAAGTATGTACATAATTCTTTTGATTATGATGAGCTATACGACCTTAAAAATGACCCCGGCGAACTTGTTAACCTCATCAATGAAGATCAATACAAGCCAATACTAAAGCAGCTGTGCAAAAAAATGTGGCAATTTGCAAAGCAAACTAAGGATACATATTCCTGCCCATATATTATGGTAGGGCTAGCACCTTACGGTCCTGGGATTTTGTTTGAATAGATAAACAACATTAAAAAGAAGGGTTTTAACATGATTACTATATTAAGTTTTGTTTTATTTACCGTGGCAATAGCAATAATTACATACTTTAAAACCAAAGAAGAAAAATTAGATACAAGCGATGGTTATTTCTTAGGGGGAAGAAGTTTAAAGGCTACAGTTATAGCAGGTTCACTTTTACTGACAAATCTAAGTGCAGCCAACTTTATTGGTTTAACTTCGCAGGTTTATTCTTCTAATATGAGCCCAATGGGATGGGCGGTAAGCTCCGCTGTTCCGATGGCCATTGTGGCAATATATATGTTGCCAAAATATCTTAAACAGGGAATTACAACTATACCGCAATTTATCGAGGCAAGGTTCGACAAAGGAACACGCCAGTTTGTAACGGTGTTGTTTTTGGCGAGTTATATAGTAAACATGTTGCCTATCACCCTGTATTCAGGGGCTGTTGCAATGAGCCAGCTTTTTAACTTTTCCGAGCTTATTGGGGTGACCTACGAGCAAGGAATTTGGATAATGGTATGGATTATCGGAATTATTGGTTCGGTTTATGCTATATTTGGCGGGCTTAAAGCGGTTGCAATATCCGACACTATCAATGGCGTTGCATTAATTTTAGGTGCTGTTCTAATCCCGATATTTGCATTAATGTTTATCGGCCAGGGAGATATTTCACAAGGCTTTGACATCTTTTTAACCGCAACTCCGGAAAAATTTAACTCGATAGGATCTGCCGATTCAGCACTACCATTCGGTACAATGTTTACAGGGTTATTACTCGTAAATCTATATTACTGGGGTACCGACCAATCTATTATACAAAGAGCACTAGGAGCAAAAAATTTAGCCGAGGGTCAAAAAGGTATCGTGTATGCAGGATTCTTAAAAATTCTTACTCCGCTGTTTTTATGTGTGCCGGGAATACTTGCTTTTCAGATATTTGGCGATGGTATCGAACAAAAAGATACAATATATCCACTACTAGTCAGCACGGTTTTACCAAAACCTTTGGTAGGATTTTTTGCCGCAGCAATGATGGGAGCTATTCTAAGTACATTTAACAGCGTTTTAAACAGTGCGTCTACCCTGTTTGCATTAAATGTTTACAAACCAAAATGGGGGAAAAATAAAACAGACAATCAGCTTGTAAAGGCTGGAAAAGTTTTTGGAACTATTATTGCTGTTATTTCAATGTTCGTTGCCCCTTACATAATGAATGCACCGCAAGGTTTATTTGACTATCTGCAAACTATAAATGGGTTTTTTAACGTGCCAATATTCACAATTGTATTTTTAGGCTACCTTACAAAAAAGGTGCCGCCTATTGCAGCTAAAATTGGTATAACATTTTTTGTGCTAGTATATGGTATTACACAGTTGGTGTGGGATACAGGCATCCATTACCTTTACATCTCTGCAATCCTGTTTGTTGTTACCTCGGTAATTATGTTTGTTATAGGAAAAATTATGCCATCCGGCAGTGAGTTTGTACTTCCGGAAGATAAAACAGTTGATGTTACACCGTGGAAAAACCTGCATATGGCAACAGGAATTGTTATGTATGCAATGATAATTATGTATATTGTTTTTTCTAAGGTTGGGCTATACCAGGAAGGTGGCTTTGGGCTAAATACAGCTGTGTGGGTGTTAGTTTCGGGAATTGTATGCATAGGCACTCCACTAGTAATTAAAAAAATTAGTAGCGCCAAGAAGAGATAAAATAGTGAAAATAAAATCCTAGCAGGTGACAAAAAGGAGGATTGAACTTGAAGCTTTATCCTCTTTGACAATTCGAGATATACAATGTTTTTTCATTGTATATCTTTTTTTGTCTTGACAAGCCCGTATATATCGTATATACTGTGCATACAGTATATATACAGTTTGGTTGTGATTTATGAATATAATAATTAGTAATGCTAATAATGTTCCGATATATGAGCAGATATATAGCTGTTTAAAATCGGCTATTATTATGCAGGAGCTTAAAACCGAAGATGCACTCCCATCTATCCGAACGCTCGCTAAGGATTTAAGGATAAGTGTTATAACTACAAAGCGTGCATACGACGAGCTAGAAAAGGACGGCTTTATCTACTCGGTACCGGGAAAAGGTTTTTTTGTCGCACAAAAAAATACCGAGTTTATCAGGGAGAGTAATCTTAAGGAGATAGAGGAGCATATGCATGCAATTGCAAGGGCTGCACCTGCATGCGGATTAACAACCGAAGATATTTTTGAGATGTATAAACTAATAGAACAATGTAACTAGGAAAGGTGGATTTTATGTTTGCAATAGAGATGAATAGCGTAACAAAAAGTTATGATGATTTTTGTTTAGAGAACCTTAACCTAAAACTTCCCAGCGGGACAATTATGGGTTTGATAGGTGAGAATGGTGCCGGAAAAACCACTACCATGAAACTCATAATGGGGGCTATTGCGGCCGATAGTGGTGAGATAAAGGTACTGGGTACAAACAATACCGATGCATCATTTATAGAGCTAAAGCAATCTATAGGTATAGTTCAGGATGAGGCGCATTTCCCGGAGGTGCTAAACGCAATAGATATAGGCAGGATACTTAAATGCACCTATAAGGATTGGGACGAAAAGCTATACTACAGCTATATTAAACAATTTAAACTACCGGAAAAAAAGGCGGTTAACGATTACTCACGAGGCATGACGATGAAGCTTGCACTTGCCGGTGCACTCTCACACAATGCAAAACTTTTAATAATGGATGAGGCAACCGGTGGGCTTGACCCCGTAGCAAGAGACAATATACTGGAAATACTTAACGAGTATACAAGGGATGAAAACAAATCGGTATTATTTTCCTCCCATATAATTAGCGATCTAGAAAAGATATGTGATTATATTGCGTATATTAAGGATGGAAAACTACTGTTTTGTGAGGAGAAAGATATAATTTTAGAGCGGTATGCGAGAGTGAAACTTGATGCCGATAGTTATAGTAATATCCCTAAAGCGGCTATCAAGGGAACAAAAAGGAGGGGCTACGGGTATGAGCTACTTGTGGATAGGATGCAGTTAGACGCCGGCTATCAGTTTGAGAACACAACGCTTGAAGATATAGTAGTATTTTTTTCTAATTAATATATGGGGTGATTTATGAAAGGTTTAGTATTAAAGGATATCTTAGTTATTACAAAAAGATTTAAGATAATGTTGTTTTTAATAGCCGTAATATCATTTTACGGCGGAACGGGTATAATTATGGGGGGGCTTATATGTGCAATGCTAAGTAACACGGCAATAGCATATGATGATAGATCAAAATGGAACAACCTTGCACTAATGCTACCCTATTCAAGAAAAGATATAGTTTTAGGTAAATATGTTGTAGGATATGTATTCCTGTTTGTTGGCATGATATATATGGCTATTATACAAATTGTAGGCTCACTTATAAGCCCATTTACAGCTCTTGATCCGGTATTAATGGGGTTGACAATCATAGCCGCGTTAGTAACACTTGCAGTTTACCTACCACTATCCTACTGGCTCGGAGTTGAAAAGGCGCGGTTTATACCAATAGTATTAATAGTTGCGGCAAGCGCACTTACGGCGGGTTTAGCAGTAGAATCGACCGTTATAATCTCGGTAATTGATTCACTAACACCACTACTTCCGATAGTTCTACCGGTGCTTGTAATAATACTAAATATAA
>CAYJKW010000088.1:0-7616 GCA_964370765.1 uncultured Oscillospiraceae bacterium | reverse complement strand
ATGAACTCACAATCGGCACCGATAGAGGCCTACTGTGCACGTAGCGGTATACCATATAAGGTAGTAGGCGGCCTAAAGTTCTTTGATAGAAAGCCGGTAAAGGATATACTATCCTACCTTGCGATACTTTCTAACCCAAGCGATAACCTGCGCCTAATGCGTATACTTAATGTTCCGGCAAGGAGTATAGGCGCAACCACCGCCGAGAGGATTTCGGGTATTGCATCCTCTCACGGCATAAGCTGCCTTGAGGTTATAAAGAATGCCAAGAGCTATCCGGTGCTTGTTCGCCCCTCATCCCACCTTGAAAAGTTTTATAATATGTACGATAGGTTAAGCGAGGCGGCAGAGGAGCTTACCCCCTCCGAGCTATGTACCGCCGTTATCGAGCAGAGTGGGTATAAGGCTATGCTATCGGCAGATCTAGAAAGGGGCGAGGATGATCTTCAGCATCTAACCCAGCTTGTATCGATGATTTCGGAATACGAAAAGAAGGCCGAAAACGGTGGAAGTATCGCCGGCTTTTTGGAAGAGGTAGCCCTGTTCACCGACCTTGACAACTACGACGAACAGAGTGACAGCCTTGTTATGATGACGATACACGGTGCAAAGGGACTTGAGTTTGAGAATGTATTTCTAGTCGGCTTTGAGGACGGCATGTTCCCGATGGAGGCCTCGAGGCATATACCGGAGGAGATGGAGGAGGAACGGCGCCTGTGCTACGTTGCACTTACAAGGGCAAAAAACAGATTATTTATATCGGCGGCGGCACGCAGGTTTTTCTTTGGCCAGACTAAATACAACCGTCCCTCCCGTTTTATCGGAGAGATACCGCAAGAACTATTTGCAGAGCCGTTGGTAGCAAAACCGTTACGCTCGGCCGAGCGACAGGAAGAATACCAACGTATTTCAGGGGCAGCAAGGGTTACTGCGCCATCCGTCACCCCATCCGTTGCGCAAAGCTATTCTACCACATCACTAAAGCCTAAAAAACAGGCTGTTGTCTATAAAGTTGGCGAGCGTGTTAAGCACTCCGCCTTTGGCGAGGGTAGCGTTGTTAGCGTAAAACCACTTGGTGGCGACTGTATAGTAGAGATTAATTTTGATAAGGTCGGAATGAAAAAGACTATGGCAAACTATGCACCGATGGAAATTATCGGGTAGATTGTATCGCTCTTTTCAAACAACGCAACCTTATCCACATACAATAAAAAGTGTTAACTAAACATTAGCGCCCTACTTTAAAAATTATGTAAGGCTATGTTTTGTTTAACACTTTTTTAATAGTTACAACACCGAGTAGTAACGCATCCTGTCAAACGGGGTATTGTTAACTACTCATCTTACTCGTGCCATGATTCGCTCGCCCTTAAGGTCTTTAAATATGGTTTTTTTAAATCCAAGCTTATTATAAAGCTTAATTGCCAAAAAGTTATCCTCATGAACTGACAGATATATTTTATTACAGCAATAATCCTCATGCATTTTTTGAAGTATTAACTCCATGGATTTTTTTCCATATCCTTTACCTTGATAGTCTTTATCTATCATAAACCTATCAAGCCATACCTGAGAACAGAGTAGGATTCGGGTTTTACCATGCATAGCAAACCCAATCAAACTATCACCTACATAAACGCCATAAAAATACCACTTCATATTGTATGCATTATTTTTAGCATCGTTAAGGCACTCTAACGACGTTTCTATAAAATGGCTCTGTTCCTCATGGACCGATAGTTCTTTTATTATATCCCACTTTTCTTTTGGTATCTTTTTTATACTTAATTCGTTTAACTCACTCATATTAAGCCCCTGATTTTAGCTTTGTTCCGGCGGAAAGATTTTCATAGGTATAGACTTCATAAGCTTTTTTGCTTTTGCCGTATCATAGTTTTTATCTGTCGATAAAACATCAACAAACGGAGTTCTAAACCCTGCCTTATAGCCTGTATGATTAAACCCATTTCGCTCATAGAACGCAAGCCTCTTTACTCTTTGCTCGTAATTTTTTGCAGCTTTATCGTCCATTGTTTCGATAAAAAGGGTTATGTGCTTTTTGGGGTATTTATTAAATAAAACCTGCAAAAGCTTTGACCCATAGCCTTTTGAGTGAATTTTATCATTTACTGCGATATAAAATACAAACAAGGTGTCTTTTGATTCTATTGTAAATAAAATTCCTACAAACAGATCCCCCTCATAATAAACCTTAAAGTTGTAGTTTTTCTTAAGTGTAAGGGCACTAATAAACCACATTGGCATTAGCTCCTCTTTTGGGAATACCCTTTTCATAAACTCGCATATTTCTTCGTAGTTGTCTAGTCTTTTTGACAAGTTTTTTTCAGTTAATATCATAATCTCTCCTTTAAGTTAATACCTGTAATATTCCTTATTCCTTTTATACAGATAACAAGATACAATTATCGCTAAAAATTCTGCCACAGGTACAGCCAGCCACACCCCATTTATGCTAAATATCTGCGGCAAGATAAGAAGAGCGATCACGATAAAAACCAAACTCCTTAAAACTGAAATAGTAGCCGATACCTTTCCGTTTGATAGTGATGTAAACATTGCCGAAAAGAAGATGTTAAAGCCCATAAACAGGTAGGCGGGAAGAAACAATAAAAGCCCGTTTCTTGCCATCTCAAAGGTTTCACTATCTCTTGATATGAAAATGCCTACTGCCTCATCGGAAAATATTAGTGTTACTGCAATTACAACAACAGATGCTACCGAAATAATCTTAAAGCTTTGTGTTATAACCTCTTTTAATCCTTTGTGATTATTCTCGCCATATTTATAAGCAATTATCGGTGCCACACCTAGGGTATAGCCTGTATAAATTGCATTCTGGAACATCTGGATATATAAAATAACACTTATAGCTGCAACGCCTGCATCACCAACCATATTAAGCAGGATAAAGTTAAACATAAGGGTTGTAATAGATGTAGCAAGAGAGCCCACAAGTTCGGACGAGCCGTTAAACATACTCTGCCCAAGTGTTTTGATTTCAAACTTTGGTTTTACAAAATGCAATACACATTTTCTGCTAAACACAAAGTATAAAAACCCTATTACACCCGGAAGTGCATTACCTATGCCTGTTGCAAGCCCTGCACCTGCAATTCCCATATTAAGCATACTAGGTGAAATAAAAACATAGTCAAGTATAATATTGGTAACACCTCCGGCAAGGCTTAATATAAGCCCAAACATCGGATGTCCGGCGGTTACCATAAACGACTGTATAAACACCATAAAAAATACAGGTGTTAAAAACCCGGCCAAGCTTAGCATATAGTCCTTTGCAAGAGAGTACAAATTATCGCTTACATTTAACATATTAAGAAGCTCGTCAGGAAAGATTATCACAATCGCCGTAAGCACCACGCCTAATACTCCACCGATAATGTAGATAACCGTTAAAAACTCCTGTGCCTGCCTTTGTTTGCCCTGTCCTAATAGTTTTGCAATAACAGCGTTACCACCTGTTGCAAACATAAGGCCTACAGCAAGTACAATTCCAAGCAGTGGCATAACTAAATTAACCGCAGCTAGGGCACCCTCACCAACAAACGCCGATACAAAAACACCGTCTATTATCGAATATGTTGACATAAAAATCATCATAACCATGCTGGGCATCGTGTATTTTAGTAGCGCTACCATATTAAATATTTTTGCAAGAGGACTATTCAATTTCTTTCTCCTTATCCGTATTATCGGATAATAAATCCGACAAATACTCTATCATTTCACAAAATATATCTACTTTATCTTCACCGAATTTCTCTAATATACTGCTCTCTATCTCGCCCTCATAAGCTGCGGTCATCTCATAATCTTTTGGGCTGTTTGGATTTATAGCTAGATAAAATACACGTTTGTCTGTTTCGCTTTGCGTCCTTAAAATATAGCCTTTTTTGCATAGTTGATTGATTTTTTCCGTAACAGATGGCCTAGTTATCTTTAACAAATCGGCAACTTGCGAGGAAGTATACTCGTTAGGGTGCGCCTCAATTATATTAAGATAAAGCGTATCGTGGTATGAAAGAACGCTTTTTTTATCATGCGAGTAAAGGCGTTTTAGCTCATACAACGCTGTATCATGCATTATTTTGTGTAGTGCTTTTGTTAATTTTCCACTCATTTTTTTACTCCTTATCTCAATATTAAAATTAGATATTTTTAACTAATTACTTTATACTAACTATTTTAACCTAACTATCTTCTTTTGTCAAGTCATTTCTTAAAATTTATTTTTATATTGACATTCTACTATATCCGTGCTACAATATCACTATGTCATGATACAGTGATATAGATTGGTAAGGAGATTATATGAGCAAACTATGTTGCAACACATCGCAGGATGTTAAAAATCTTATAGCCGACGAGCAGATAACCGAAAGGCTTGCGGCACTTTACAAGGCATTTAGTGAACCTATACGCATAGAGATACTGCTTGCAATGCTTCATGACGAGATCTGCGTGCGTGACCTTGCTATCCTGTTGGAGGTTTCCCAGCCACGGGTATCAAACCAGCTTAAATACCTAAAACAAAGTAGATTGATAAAATGTCGCAAGGAAAAAAACAACATCTTTTACAGCCTGAACGATGCACACATAGGGCATATCCTAAGCATAGGGCTTGAGCATATAAGCCATTAAGTATTATTTTAAAAAGGAGATCAGGATGAATATCATCATAAACTATCTAAACAACCTGTGGGATTTATATGTCGATATGTCTTTTTACATAGTTATAGGTCTACTATTTACCGGTGCACTACATGTGTTTGTAAAAAAGGACGCTGTACTAAAGCATGTTGGAAAGGATACTGCGGCATCGGTTGTAAAGGCATCTGTCGTAGGTGTACCGTTGCCACTATGCTCCTGTGGTGTTGTGCCTACCGCACTTTACCTTGGAAAAAACGGCGCATCAAAGGGTGCGGTAGTCAGCTTTTTAACATCCACCCCGCAAACCGGTGTAGATAGTATTATCGCCACCTATGGTCTTATGGGGCCGTTGTTTGCAATATATAGGGCAATAGCCGCCTTTGTGTCCGGAATTATTGGTGGTATTGCAACTAATATATTTTGCAGTAACGTAAAAAGCAACTACGACCACAAGGAAGATAGTTGCGGTTGCAGTAGCGAGGCTGAAACCTCCGATTGTTGCGCCGCTACCGAGGTTAATAGCTGTAGCAGTAACGACACTAGCTGCGGTTGCAGTGGCGAGCCACAACCTGCACGTTTAAGCTTTTTTGCAAAGATCAAGGGTTTATTCAGCTATGCATTTGGTGACTTTCTTGACGATATAACGGTAAACTTTATAATCGGCCTACTTATAGCCGCACTTATTAGCACCGTTGTTCCGCAAAGCTGGCTTGCATCTTTTAGCAACCCGCTTTTGGCAATGCCGTTAATGCTGTTGATCGGTATACCGATGTATATCTGCTCCACCGCCTCTATCCCTATAGCCCTATCGTTAATAATTAAGGGCATATCGCCGGGCGCGGCCTTTGTGTTTCTTTTTGCCGGCCCTATCACAAACATAGCATCACTTGCAATCCTTGCGAAAACGCTGGGCAAAAAGGTTTTAGCGGTATATATAACCTCTGCCTGTGCCTGTGCTATCGCCTTTGGTCTTATATTGGACTTTATCATCAACATCACGGGGTACAAGGGTATAGAAAAAATAATAGAGGAATCCCACGAACATGAGATGCCCCTATATATGTTTATCGTTGCCATTATATTTGGCCTATTGTTAATTAAAGGCCTGCTTAAACGGTTTAATCTACTTCCCACTACGTTCCACTTTAAGCACCGGAACCAGCAGTAAAACACCGACAAAAGCCACACCGCCCAGAATAGAAAATAATACAAGCTGATTATCTATAGGGCTTAGCAGTATTGGGAACAGCAATGCCGATAGGCAGAACCCTACCATTACACAACCGTAGTTAGAGCCGATATTTTTAAGGCCGAACAGCTTACCGGTTATAAGCGGGTAGGTGCCGGAGGTACCACCATAACAAAAGGCGATAAATACAACAACCGCCATTAACAGATATCCTTGTGCAAATATTAGCACAAACGCCCCCACGGCCGCACCGGCTACTGTCAATAGGCAGGCGATGGTGCGGTTTGTCCTATCCGATATTATCGGGAAAACAAGGCGGCCAATTGCGTTGCTTATTCCGGTTAACATTATCATTATGGTAGCCATACCATCGGTAAGCCCACGCTCTATAGCAAGCGATTTAAAGGAGGGGTTAAGTATAAAATATACCGAGATACCAAACATCATGGAAACTGCTATAAGATAGAAAAATGGTGTTTTTAACATCTCGGACTGGGTGTAATCCTTG
Source organism: uncultured Oscillospiraceae bacterium (assembly GCA_964370765.1). Lineage (GTDB taxonomy): Bacteria > Bacillota > Clostridia > Oscillospirales > Ruminococcaceae > CAYJBH01. The sequence continues at coordinate 1,230 of CAYJKW010000088.1, read as the reverse complement.
CCGGTAGCCGCGGCCGCAGTTGTTGCGCCTGTCTCGCTTGGCATGGTTATAAAGCTAAAGCATCCTATTGTCGCAACTGCAAATATAACACCTAAAATTATAAATGTTGTTGTAAGGCCAATTGCACGCACAAGGTTTTCGGCAAGCGGCGCAAATATAACGGTAGAAAATCCAAATGTGCACACCGATATTCCTGTTGCAAGGCCACGTTTATCGGGGAAATTACGTTGTGCGGTAGATATAATAGCATTATAACCCATACCCACACCAAAACCGCCTACTACACCATAAGTAAAATAGATTAGCGTGCCAAGATTTTGCGGTAAAAGAGCCGATAAAAACATAGCAAGCGATAACAGTAATCCGCCAACAAGCACTGTTTTTTGTGTCGTTATCTTTAGCTGTATCTTACCACCGAACAGTATTCCCACAACAAAAAAACACAACATAAACGATGATGTAAGTTTTACAGTAGATGCATCCAAACCAAAATGTTCCGACACCGGAACCACAAATATGCTAAATATGTAGATAATACCAAGGAACAGCTGCATTACCGAGCCTGCAAAAAGCACCGTGTTTCTGTTTTTTGACATTGCTTCACCTCACCGTTTTTAAAACCTATCTTTTAAAGTATAATATATTATCGTAATAATTGCAATAAAAAACCTATGGTAGATACCATAGGTTTTTGTTTAGTCACAGATTACTCTGCTGCAGGAGCCTCATCAGCGGCTTCCTCTGCTACTGGGGCAGGCTCAGCCTTTTCCGCAGCGTCTGCAAGCGGGATAAGTGCCTTAATAGATAGGCTTATACGCTTTTTAACAGAATCAAGCTCGGTGATAACAACATCTACCATCTCGCCAATCTGAAGTGCATCGGCCACACGGTCAACACGCTCATGAGAGATTTCGGAGATATGCACAAGGCCATCGATACCAGGTAGTACCTGTACGAATGCACCAAACTTAGTAAGAGATACAACAGGACCTGTGAATTTATCGCCAAGGTTAAAGCTACCTGCAAGGCGTGTCCACGGATTGTCTTCCTCTTTACGGTAACCAAGGCTAATCTTTTTGGATAGCGGATCAAGCTCTTTTACATAAACTTCGATCTGCTCATCAACCTTTAGGATATCGCTTGGGTGTTTAATACGGCTCCAAGATAGCTCAGAGATATGAACAAGGCCGTCCACACCGCCGATGTCTACGAATGCACCGTAGCTTGCAA
>CAYJKW010000087.1:0-7778 GCA_964370765.1 uncultured Oscillospiraceae bacterium | reverse complement strand
GGCAACAACACTTGCTAACCAGATAAATTCCGGTTCGTTGCCGTTTAAACTATCGGCCGAGAGCTTCTCTACAATTAGCCCGACACTAGGTAGTAACTCGTTGCAGGCCATGCTTTATGCAGCCATCATTGCATTTATAATTGTCTGTATTTATATTATTGCATGGTACAAAATACCCGGTGCTGTCGCCTCGATAGCCCTTTTAGGGCAGACAGCCGCGACAATTGCACTAATATCTGGTTATTTCTCGGTGTTTAACAGCTTCACCTTAACACTACCGGGTATTGCCGGTATTATCCTAGCCATAGGAATGGGTGTAGATGCAAATATCATTACTGCAGAACGTATTAAAGAGGAGCTGCGCAGCGGCAAAAGCCTTGATGGTGCGATTACTGCCGGCTTCCAGCGTGGACTTGCTCCAATTATTGACGGTAATGTTACCGTGATTATTGTAAGTATAATACTTATGGGTGCCTTTGGCCCAACAAACGGTTTCTTCGCAAAACTGCTAACCCCAATATTCTTTGCATTTGGACCATCAACAGCCGGTGTTATCTACTCATTCGGATACACATTGCTTGTAGGTGTTATCTTAAACTTTGTTATGGGCGTTGTTGCCTCCAGAATAATGCTACGCAGCGTTTCAAAGATGAATATGTTCAGAAACAGGCGTCTTTACGGAGGTAACCAAAAATGAAAATACAAGAACTAAATTTAATTGCAAAAAGGCGTAATTTCTTTGTTATATCCGCAATACTGATTGTTATCATCATTGCATACTCCACTATTTTTGGTGTTAAGATGGACATTCAGTTTCAGGGCGGTGCCATGGTAAGCTATAGCTATACAGGTGATCTTGATATAGCTGCATTCCAGAGTGACGTAGAATCTAAGCTTGGTGACAATCTTACACTACAGACCGGTGTGAACGAATCACTTAACAGTAATACTGCTATAGTGTCACTTCCGGGAAGTGCAACCATATCTCCTGAGGTATTGACCGAGCTTAACACGCAACTTACCCAGACATACCCTGATAATGCTATTACCCAGCTAGAGGTTTCAAACGTTAACCCAACACTCGGTAATGAATTTTTTGCAAAGTGTTTGGTAGCGGTAGCCGCAGCGTTTGTGCTTATACTAATCTATATCGCAATACGTTTTAGGAATATCGGTGGTATTCCTGCCGGCATCATGGCAATTATTGCACTTGTGCATGATCTAATAATTGTTTTTGGTGTTTTTGTAGTAATGGACATACCACTTGGCGGAAACTTTATCGCTGTAATGCTAACAATACTTGGTTACTCGATAAATGATACAGTTGTTGTTTATGACCGTATCCGTGAGAACGAGGGAATATATAAAAACAAGATGGCATTTGAACCACTTGTTAATCTAAGTATCAACCAATCACTTGTGCGTAGCCTAAACACTACAGTATCAACAATTATCGCGCTTTCAAGTATATCAATTTTCGCATTAATATTTGATCTTTCAAGTATATTTACATTCTCTTTCCCACTTATTATTGGTATGCTTTCCGGTGTTTACAGTACAATTTGTATTGCCGGTCCACTGTGGGTTGAATGGGAAAACAATAAAAAGAATAAAAAGGAAAAAGCATGAAAGTAGCTGTTTCCACCGCCTGTTTTTATCCGGACACAATGATGGACTCCTTAAAAAAGTTGCTTAGTGTCGGAATAAAGGATGTGGAGATCTTTTTCAATACAGACAGCGAGTTAGCGCAAGACTCATTAATGCAAATTAAGGAGTTAACTGATAGTGCCGGCTGTAATATATGTGCATTACACAGTTTTCACAGTGCATATGAATGGTTTTATTTCTTTACTGATTATCCCGGTAGGGTAGAGGATGGGATACAGATATATCGCAAGGTTTTTGAGGCCGCACGCTATCTCAACGTAGATGTAGTTACTTTTCACGGTGAGCATAAAAATAGTAAACTAGCGCTAAATGATGGCTTTGATATTCTAAAAAGGTTGTACGACGTGGCACAGGAATATGGGGTAACACTCTGCCAAGAAAATGTGTCAAGAAACAGAATCTCTACCTCAAATCATATATCTCTATTAAAGGATCGCTTTAAAAACGATATAGCCTTTACAATTGATATAAAGCAGGCGCGAAGATGTGACGAGGATCCGGTGCAGATGCTCACTATAACCGGAAGTTGCCTAAAACATGTCCATCTAAGTGCTAAAACAGAGCAAAGTGATTGTGCACTTCCATTGCCATCTGATACACAAATTGCTAATATAATAAAGCTTTTACACAGAGCTAGCTATAGCGGATATATTGTTGTAGAACTTTACAGATGTGGCTTTACCAAGGTGGAGGAACTTATGCAATCCTATACCAAACTAAAAGAATTTATAGCTGATTTACAAAGTTGTAAAAATTAGTCGAATTAATTTTCTTTATTTTACATTATATATTAGTTATAATTGAACCATGTTTAGAATTGTATTTTTCGTAAAACAGGAGGTTCAATTAGGTGGTAAGTCAGATAATACACGATTGTATATTATGTACACAAAACAAAGGCGTTTCCTATGAGCTATTTAGTGGCATTAACGGCTATTCCTTACGATCAAGCATTTTACAGAACAGTGTCGACATTGTCGAGTTTACTGTAAATAGAAATTTTTCGCTATTTGTGTTTGAAAAAATAGTAATAGGTGCCGCACATCCATGTCATCTAAAAGATATAGTTGAAGATTTCATCTGCGAATATGATCCCCTGAAAAATTACGGAGAGGTGTATGAAGGATGCAAATTTACATAAGGGACACAGAAAACGGCTACGCGATAGTTTTATAGCCGGTGGTCTTGACCATCAACCACCACACAAAGTCTTAGAACTGCTACTTTTTTATGCTCTTCCACAAGGAGACACAAACGAGCTTGCACATAAATTAATAAACCACTATGGTAGTTTACCGCTTGTGTTTGATGCACCGTACGAAGACCTTGTACGATTTAATGGTATAGGCGATGTTTCTGCCACACTCATAAAACTTGTTCCGGCTGTTACAAGCTACTATATGTCACAAAAAGCAATAGAAGGCACCAAGATGAACAGTGTTGAGGATGTGGGCGAATATTTTGTTTCAAAGTTTATACACGCTATACATGAAGAGTTTTATCTAATGTGCAAAAGCAGTACCGGCAAGGTTTTAAAATGTGTTAAGCTTATGGAGGGGACTGTAAACGCTGTACCGGTAGTAACACGGTTAGTACTCACCGAAGCAATTAACTCTGACGCAACATCGGTAATTGTAGCACATAATCATCCCAGCGGAATTGCTTTACCATCGTCTAACGATATATTTTTAACAAAAAATTTATATAAAGCATTACACCATGCAGATATCCTGCTTGATGACCATATAATAGTTTGCGGTATGGAATATCGCTCACTGCGTGAATCAGGCTTATTTGAAAAATTTCCGGATAACAACCATAACCTACTATGAGTATTCAAGATCGATTTAAACTAATTTCGGACTATAGTCCAACAGGTGACCAACCACAGGCGATTGACGCCCTTGTAGAGGGTTTAAATCTTGGCTATGGTAAACAAACCTTGCTGGGTGTAACCGGAAGTGGAAAAACATTTACCGTCGCAAATGTTATTGCGAGGGTAAATCGTCCTACCCTGGTACTTGCACATAATAAAATATTAGCGGCACAGCTATGCACCGAACTTCGTGAATTTTTCCCTGAGAATGCTGTTGAATATTTTGTTTCGTATTATGACTACTATCAGCCTGAGGCATATATACCGTCTACTGATACCTATATTGAAAAAGATAGCTCTATTAATGATGAAATTGATAAGCTACGTCACTCTGCAACCGCCTCCCTTTCTGAGAGGCGGGATGTTATTATTGTTGCAAGTGTTTCCTGCATCTACTCACTTGGTGATCCTATTGATTACCGAAGTATGGTTATCTCTATCAGAACTGGTAATACAATAGGCCGTGACACACTTACAAGGCGCCTAGTGGATCTACAGTATGAGCGTAACGACCTAAACTTTACCCGTAATAAATTTAGGGTGCGTGGCGATGTTGTAGAAATTTTCCCTGCCTATTCAGCCGATGTTGCTATAAGGGTAGAATTTTTTGGCGATGAGATTGAACGCATTAGCGAGATAACACCACTCACCGGGGAGCGTAGATGCGAACTTTCCCATATATGTATCTATCCGGCATCACATTATATAGTACCAAGAGAAAAGATGGCTCTTGCAATACGTGAATTGCGAGAGGAGTGTGACGCACAGGTAAAAGCCTTTACAGATTCCGGAAAGCTAATCGAGGCACAAAGAATAGCCCAGCGTACCAACTATGACATAGAAATGTTAACCGAAATCGGTGTTTGTAAGGGAATAGAAAACTATTCCCGTGTTCTTGCAGGCAGGCCGGCAGGCAGCGTGCCATCAACCCTACTTGACTATTTCCCGGATGACTTTGTAACAATCATTGACGAGTCACATGTTATGCTTCCGCAACTTCATGCTATGCACGGTGGTGACTATGCGCGCAAAAAAAACTTAATCGATTATGGATTTAGACTTCCATCTGCCATTGATAACCGCCCCCTTACATTTGATGAGGTTCAGGAACGATTTGGACAGACTATTTTTGTTAGTGCTACACCGGCTGCATACGAGAGAGAGAATTCGCTACAGATTGCAGAGCAGATTATACGTCCAACCGGCCTTGTGGACCCCCAAATATCTGTTAGACCTACTGATGGGCAGATAGATGATCTTTTATCAGAAATCAATACTACAAAGGACAGTGGGCAACGTATACTTGTTACCACGCTAACAAAAAAGATGGCAGAGGATCTGACTGACTTTTTAATAGGTCACGACATAAAAACAAAATATCTGCACCACGAGATAGATACATTTGAGCGAATAAATCTTATTCGTGACCTACGCAGTGGAGTAATTGATGTGTTGGTTGGAATCAACCTTTTAAGAGAAGGGTTAGATTTACCGGAAGTATCCCTTATTGCAATATTAGATGCCGATAAAGAAGGTTTTCTGCGTAGCGAATCATCTTTGATACAGACTATAGGCCGTGCCGCACGTAATTCAGAGGGTAGGGTAATTATGTACGCCGATCAGCTTACAGGGTCTATGGAGCGTGCCATTACCGAGACCGAAAGGCGTAGAGCTATACAGGAAGAGTACAATAAAAAGCATGGCATTACACCTAAAACTATAATTAAAGAGCTTTCGGCAAATACTATTAACATCTCCAGTGAGGTAGGTGTGGACGACGGCATAGAAAGAATGTCGCGCGCCGAAAGAGAAAGAGCTATAGAAAAGCTTACCAGAGAGATGAAGGAGGCAGCAAGGATGCTTGAATTTGAGCATGCTGCATACCTACGTGATAGAATAGAAGCATTAAGAAAAGGTAAAAATCTTGAAAAATGATAGCATTATAATTAAGGGCGCAAGGGAGCACAATTTAAAAAATATCGATATAACATTACCGAGAGACAGTTTAATTGTGATGACAGGTCTTTCCGGTAGCGGAAAATCATCTCTTGCTTTTGATACGATCTATGCAGATGGTCAACGACGCTATGTTGAAAGTCTTTCCTCCTATGCAAGGCAGTTTTTAGGCCAGATGGAAAAGCCGGATGTTGATAGTATTGAGGGGCTTTCTCCTGCAATATCTATAGATCAAAAAACAACGTCAAGAAACCCCCGTTCTACCGTGGGAACCGTAACCGAGATATATGACTATCTAAGGTTATTATTTGCTCGTATCGGTCACCCACATTGCCCTGTGTGTGGCAGAGTAATTGCACAACAAACGGTTGATCAGATGGTGGACCTTGTGCTTAAGTTGTCGCAAGGTACAAAATTTCAGATTCTTGCACCTATTGTAAGGGGGCGCAAGGGTAGCTATCATAAGGAGCTAGAAGCAGCGCAGCGCTCCGGCTATGTACGTGCAAGGGTAGATGGCATTATTTATGACCTATCAGAAAGCATTGAGCTTGATAAAAACTTTAAACACTCGATCGAGATAGTGGTGGACCGGCTTGTTATTAATGATGATGTACGTGCACGACTTGCTGATTCGATCGAAACTGCACTTAATCTTACAGGATCTAATGTAATAGTGGATGTAATCGACGGTGAGGAGATGCATTTTTCCGGCAGCTATGCCTGCCCTGAACATGGTATCGGGCTTGAGGAACTATCACCTAGAATGTTTTCCTTTAACAACCCGTACGGTGCCTGCGAAAAATGCACCGGTCTTGGTACTTTTTTAAGGGTTGATCCACAGCTTATATTTCCAAACAAAAACCTATCCATTGCCGAAGGTGGTATTAAGGCAAGCGGATGGGGCTATGGTGAGGGTACAATTGCCGAGATGTATTATAAGGCACTTGCTAAAAGGTATAAGTTTTCATTAAATACACCTATAAAAAGTCTACCAAAAAAAATTATTGATATTCTACTGTATGGTACAGATGGCGAGCGCATAACGCTAACAAGACAAAGCGAGTATGCAAAAGGGGAGTACCGCAGCAGTTTTGAAGGAATAATAAATAACCTTGAACGTAGATTTAAAGAGACCGGAAGCGAGTGGATGCGTGATGAGATAGCATCTATCATGACCGATATACCATGTCCCGACTGTAAAGGTGAACGCCTTAAACCCATCAGCCTTGCTGTAACGGTTGGAGGAATCAATATAAGTCGCTTTACTTCAATGTCTGTTTCCGAAGCGGCTGATTTTATAGATGAATTACAGCTTAGCGGTCGTGACATGATGATAGGTGAAAGGATTCTTAAAGAAATTTTAGAAAGACTATCATTTTTGCGCAGTGTAGGGTTGCAATATCTCACACTATCACGTAGTGCTGCAACTCTGTCCGGCGGTGAAAGCCAGCGAATAAGATTAGCAACTCAGATAGGTTCATCTTTAATGGGAGTTTTATATATTCTGGATGAACCAAGTATCGGCCTACACCAAAGAGACAATGAGAAATTAATTGCAACACTAAAACGATTGAGAGATCTTGGTAATACCCTTATAGTTGTTGAACATGATGAAGATACAATACGAGCGGCAGACTATGTTGTTGATATTGGGCCCGGTGCCGGACGCCATGGTGGTGAGATTGTTGCAAAGGGTAGCGTAAAGGATATCATTAAGGTTAAAAAATCTATTACCGGACAATATCTTTGTGGCAAAAAGGCAATTCCTGTCCCTAAGGAGAGACGAACAGGCAACGGCAACTCCTTAAAAATATTAGGTGCAACCCAAAACAACTTAAAGGATGTAGATGTAACATTGCCACTTGGTGTTCTAAGCTGTATTACCGGTGTAAGTGGTAGTGGTAAGTCCTCCCTAATCAATGAGATATTATATAAAAGGCTTGCCGCCGAACTTAATGGCGCAAGAATGCATCCCGGTGAACATAGGGATCTGCAAGGTCAGGAGCATCTGGATAAGGTTATTGGCATCGATCAATCGCCAATTGGCAGAACACCCCGATCTAATCCTGCAACATATACCGGCGTTTTTACCGATATTCGTGATATCTTCGCCTCCACTCCCGAAGCAAAGATGAGGGGTTATGCCACCGGTAGATTTTCTTTTAATGTACGTGGCGGTAGATGTGAATCATGTGAAGGTGACGGCATAATAAGGATTGAGATGCACTTTTTGCCGGATATTTATGTGCCCTGTGAAGTGTGTAAAGGAAGGCGGTAT
>CAYJKW010000086.1:0-8136 GCA_964370765.1 uncultured Oscillospiraceae bacterium | reverse complement strand
TACTCCAACCCCTACCCCTACTCCTACTCCTACTCCTACTCCTACTCCTACTCCTACCCCTGACGACACTGATGACGATACCGATGATGATAGTTCGAGTAGTAGCACCAATAGTGGCACCACAGGGCCCGGAGATGGCTCTTCCTCATCGGGTGGTGGGTCTAGTAGCTCGCCATCCGTAAGCAGTGGCCCTGTTTCACCCACTCCCGGCGGTGGCAGTGGCGGTGATGGCCCAAACATAGAAATAACTCCGGAGGGCGGCCTTGACATCGATACTAATCTTCCCCAAACCACCCCCGATGATGTATTTATTAACAACGAAAGGCTTGACCCCAATTCATACGACTATGATGACGGTGTGGTAAGCATCTCGCCGGGTGTTCTGGAATCGTTAGGTGATGGCACCCACACTATAAGCATTGTTTACGATGACGAGAGTATTAACAGCGAGGTAATAATTGAGGATGGCGTCCCTACAGCCGCCGGAATAAACAACGCAATATGGAGCCTGTTCGATCTTCTTGCCACTATATTTGCATTCTTACTTATGTTAACATTAGTATTGATACGCCAGAAAAAGAAATCCGATGAATATAAAGAAAAGTACGAACAGCTACAATACGACGATTCATTAGAGGATCATCTATTACGCACCGAATATAAAAGGGCTTATCGTCGCCACCTAAAACGCGAGAGACTGCGCCTTACATTTAGGATAATCAGTGCTGTTGTAGCTGTAGTAAGCCTTGTTTTACTACTACTTACACAGGACTTTACACAGCCAATGGCAATATTTGACCTTTACAGCATCTATTTTGCAGTACTGGGATTAATCGCTGTAATAAATGCAATGCTAATGTTCCTTAACAGCAATAACGAGGTCAAGCCCATCGAAGAGGAACAGCAATTTGAATCAGAAGACGCTGTCTTGGCATACTAGTTCCTTTAATACGCACCTTTGTATCTAAACCCGATTCTTTAAAAAGACTTGATTTTTATTCCTACTTAATATATAATTAATATTAATAGGGATTGTTAAGAGGTAGTGTATGAGTGAGCTTACTACGATTTTCAGCATCTTCGACGAAGAAGGCGATGAGATAAAAATTGCTTTAACCGAGGTGTACAAAGCATTAAAAGAAAAGGGTTATAATCCAATTAATCAGATTGTCGGCTATATCCTATCGGAAGATCCGACCTATATCACAACTCACAACGGTGCAAGAAACAAGATAAGAAAGATAGACCGTGATGATCTGCTTCGTGCCCTATTAACCGACTATTTAAAGGACAAATAAGGGGGACCAATGGCATATAAATCACCGATAACCTATAAGGATCGTCCGCTTGTACGCTTTAAGGACGAGCTTTATTACGGTAATCTTGATGCAAAATATCTTTTAAAACTAAAAATATTATCCACCCGCAAGGATGGTAATGACGAAGTTGCTGACCGTATTCAGATTTTGTTACTGGAATCGGACGACAGCCGTCCTGAGGCAGATCGTGTAATGCGCCACTCGGAGCGTAACGGCCTTTACAACGCACTGGACATTGGCAAGGTATGGCTTGACAGCGCACTAAACCAGCCCACATAAAACACAATCCCCCACCGTTTTTTCGGTTGGGGGATTTTTCACACTATTAAATCCCCAACTTTACGGTTGGGGATCTTTGCGTTTTATTACAGTTATTCTTTTACCTTAGATTTTTCGATTCCCTTAGGTATCACCCTTGCAACCGCAAGATTTATAAGTGATATAGATGCCGCAATAATAAACACATATTGTGGCCCTATGTATGCCCATACAAGTCCACACAGGAACGATGCAATCACCGCCACCACATGATCAAGCGAGATACCAAACGATATTGTAGATACAATCTCCTCCTTGTTAACCGCTATCGAACTTAGGTATACTGTTCGAATAAAGCCCATCTGACTGGAAACTCTATCAACCACAAATACCATCGAGGTAATAATCACCGCTATGCCTACAGTTGCAAATCTGCCGACATGGAAATTGTATGCCATAAATGCAAGCAACAGATATACAGCAATAAAGGATATTGCATCTACATAAAGCATAGCCTTTAACCCAAAACGGTCAAGGCATCGCCCAAGAAACGGTAAAAAGAAGATACCAATAAGTGAGCTTAGCATAATAAGCAACGATATTGAATCGGCGCCGAATCCAAGCAACTCGATAAGTAACCAGGGCGAATATACAAACACTATCTGCTTTTGCACCCCAAAAACCACCGCAAGTATATAATAAAGCTTATACTCCTTACGTATTACAGGTTTAGATGTTTTAGGTATTACACTACTACCCCTTGCAAGTCGGTAAATTATGATAAATAATATTACCGCAATAATAAACCCAACCCCTGCAACAATAAACGGTATTTTAACCGGCGTTTTAAAAGAAAAGAAGGAGTATCTAAACCCAATAAATGTTATCGCACCTGCCACTAGCGAAAACAAGGTGTACATTCCCTTAATCTTACCTAATATCGATCCAAGATTCGGATTTTTATTTCCGCCCAGTATCGATATCGATAGGCTTTCCTGTAACGGCATATAGGTATGCATACCAAGCGAGAATACAAAAAGAACAGCTGTCATTGTATAAAAACTGGGTGTCCATACCGCAAGCACCAGTATACCTATTGCCGATAGTGTGTGGGCAAATATCGCAATACGAATATCCCCAAGCCGTGCAAGCATCATAATAATAAATATTGCAATTACACCCGGCAGCTCACGCGGGATCTCGATAAAGCCACGTTGCTGGGCCGTTGCATTATAAGCATCCTTAAAGTAGTTAGAAAGCAATATGTCGCTAAAACCCATTGCAACAGCGATAACACAGGTGGTGATAATAAAAAGAACAATAAGCGGAGTTGATTTTTTCATTTATATAATTTACCTTTAAGGTGTATTAACGTATCGGAAAATAAGGTTATCTATTCTATCGTCAGGCAGCTAACTTACAATGTTGTACTGCGGAAGTACCGCCGGATAGGATTTTGTATTGTCATAGGCAAGGAATACCTCGGCAACAAGCTCGCCAAGTTCATATCCGTTAGCACCATTTTCCACAACCGCCGCAATCGCAATTTCGGGGTTATCGGCAGGGCCAAAGGCAATAATTGTTGCATCGTAGTTTCCGTTTGCAGCCTGTGGTGTACCGGTCTTTGTTGCAACAGCATAGGGTAGCTGTGCAAGGTAATCGGCCGCCTGAAAAGTTGACGATGCCGCCACCATACCATCCTTAATCGTCTCGTAAGCCGGACTATCAAGCATAACGGTATTTTTAAGCTGTGGCTGTGAGTGTGTTACAAGCTGTGCTGTAGGCACCCTACCGTTTGTCGCAAGGGTAGCTGCATATACTGCCATCTGTACCGGTGTTACCGATATATCCCCCTGCCCTATCGCCGCCTGCACTACATCGCCAACAAACCAATCCTCCCCCTTTGCCTCACGATTTTCCGGGGTGGACAGCAACCCTGTTGCCTCCGGTATCTCAAGTCCTGTTTGCTGGCCAAGCCCCATCGCAAGCGCCACATCGGAAAAGCCATATATACCAAGCCTACGTCCCATCTCATAAAAATAGACATTACAGCTATACTGCAAGGCACGGTGCATGTTAACACTGCGATGCACACCGGTACAACCGGGTGTAAAACCAACGTCGGAATAATGGTGGTAGCTACCGGAACAGTATACAGTATCTATAGGCGATACAACACCGTTATACAATGCCGTAACACCCACAAGCGGTTTAAACACCGACCCCGGTCGGTACAACCCCGAAAACGCGCGGTTAAACAACGGATTTTGCGGGTCGTTTGCAAGGGTTTCGTACTGTAGATTGTAAAGATTAAGGTCGTAACTCGGCTCGGTAACGGCGGCTAAAATATCACCGGTATGTACATCCATCACTACAACAGCACCGGCATAAACATTGCCCACCTGATCGTTAAGGCGGCCGATAACCTGCTGTAGGGCATCGGTTGTTGCCTGCTGTAGTCGGCTATCAATTGTAAGTGTAACTGTATCGCCCGGCTGTACCGGCTCGATAATTGTCTGGGTCTGCATGTCACCGCTACGGCTACGCTCAACAACCCATTCGCCCTCACTACCCTTTAGCTGCTGTTCGAAAGCTTTCTCTATTCCGTCCCTGCCAAGTGTATCGTCCAGTTCGTAGCCCTGTTCGCTAAGCTGTTCATATTCTTCGGCATATATCGGCCCTACACTTCCTAAAATATGAGGCATTAGATCACCGTCGCTAACCACCCTGGTCGAGGCCTCCTGTATGCTAACACCCGGTAATATGTAGCTATTTTCCGACACCCGATGCAGTAGGTTTTGCGGTATATCCTGTGCAAAAACGTAGGGCGTTATATAGCTGTATTCCATCTCCTCCATCCTTTTGCGAATACCGCATAGGGTAAGGCGATAATCCTCAGGATAGCTCTGCAACTCATACTTTTCGATAAGCGCGTCTTGCTCCTGCGCAGTAACCGGCGATACCTCGGGGAAAAACCTCTCGGCCTCGGCAATTAGTATAAGCTGGTAAAGCACCTCGTTAAGGCTATCGGGTGGTAAAAACGCACGCTCTAACAAGATATTAAAGCTAAGTTCGTTTTGGACAAGCGGCACACCGTTGCGGTCCATTATCTGCCCACGTTCCGAGTCTACAACATATCGAAACATCACTGCATCCTGTGCAACAGCATGTAGCTGATCACCCTTTATAAGCGTAAGCTGAACAGCCCTAAGTGCAAACACAGCAAAGACACAAAGGGTAAGGGTTGTTATTGTTATTAAGCCAATCTTAGCTTTCATCCGCCCCCTTTATCTTGATCGAAAGCGCCAACTTAACCAGCCCGAATACAGCGGGGGAAAACAATCCTGTATAAAGTATTGTAGGCAATGTATGTGCCGAGAAGGTAATCCCCACCCCGCCATAACCTAACATATAGCCAAATATAAACAGATCGATACAGCACAGTATTGCCGTAACCGCCGTTGTCTGTAGCATAAATCCCCCTACCGTAACAGGGTGATCCTGATGATACTGTGAGATAATCGCAGCTATAATAAGCAGATATATTCCAAAATAGCCAAGTGGCTGACCTGAAAATATATCCCATGTCATGCCAAACACAAGCCCAAGTGCGGCCGATATGGCAGGGTTACGTGCAAGTGCGGTATGTGCTATAACAGCAGGTATCAACAATATTGGCTTTATTCCACCCAGTGCAAATAGGCCCGGTATCTGCTGTAGCATAAGGCACAAAGGGACTACAAGCGATGCAAGCAAAAATGCAATTGTCGGGCTAAATTTGCTAAACTTAGTCATTACAGCCCCTTTGTTATAACAAATACGGATGATACACGGCTTACATCCTCGGCGGTATTAACAACCGCCGTCATGGTTTTACCGCCAGGTGATAGCTCAACCGATTCCACCGTCCCTATAATAAGTCCCTGCGGCAACTCCCCCTCGCCGGATGTAACCACCAGCTCACTAAGCGATAGCTTGGTATCCTTTGATAGTAGTGTCATCGTTGTATACTGCTCCACCCTTGATTGTGCACCGGTAACTATTCCGGTTTCTCGACAGCTGCTTAGTATTGCCGATATATTAAGCGACGGGCTAAGTATGGTACGCACAACACTTAACCCCTGTGCAGTTTCGGATACAATGCCACAAAGTCCAGCGGCAGATACCACAGCATCTCCTACCTTGATATCCTGCTCGGTACCGGCATTAATGGTAAATGTTTCAAAGCCGCTCATCGGATCTCGGCCTACTACAGTTGCAGCAACATAGCTATTTTGTGGGTTTTGTAGCTGTAGTGCATCCAGTTCATCCTGCATGTCACGATTGGCAATCACCGTCTCATAGTCGGCAAGCTGTTGTTGCAGTTCCGCCACCTCTACCTTTAGCTTGGTATTTTCCTTTGCAAGGCTGTCCGCCCTAAAGATATTGTCGATATATAAAAGCAGATTTCCGCTTGCTGCCTTGGCAAGGCGCAAGGCCGGTGTCATTGTGGCAACAATAACACGTTGCGGTGCCGAGGCAGGATGTTCAATACTGCCGGCGTATCCCATCAACACCAGCAGAATTACCGTCACTGCGACCAGCACCGCAAATCTTCTGCTTTTAAAAAATTTTTTCATTAAAGTAGTCCGTCAAGAAAGGATAATTTCCCCTCATCAATATAGGCAATAGTACGCTCGACCCCCTCCAGTGCAACAGTTGCTATCTGCTGTTCAAGATAGCCGCTGTTAAGCACGGCAAGCACCGCCGCAAAAAGGGCAGCCGCCACCGAAAAACCTAGTATTAGCAGTATTCCTTTAACAATCTTCATCTTTGCATAACCCTTTAACACTACCGCTATTCTCGCCTTTCCAACGTTCTATAAGGCTGTGGTTTCCGCCCCTTAAAACCTCCGGAACCTCCCTACCACGCCATACTGCCGGTCGGGTATACTGCGGATGTTCAAGATAGCCCTCCTCGTAGTGGCTCTCGTTGATATAGCCGCCACTCTGTGAAAGAACGCCCTCCTGTAACCTTATAATACTATCAGCAATACAGACTGCCGCTGCCTCACCACCGGTTAGCACAAAATCGCCTATAGATATCTCCTCATCGGCAAAAGCATCGATAACCCTTCGATCTATCCCCTCGTATCTACCACAGATAATCATTATATGCGGTAGCTTTGCAAGGCGGTTTGCCACCTGCTGATTATAGCGTGTCCCCTGTGCTGTCATAAATATAATATGGGGACGGCCGGCCTGTGCCTGCACCGCCTCACAGCAACGTGCTATCGGCTCCGGTGTCATTATCATGCCATGGCCACCACCAAAAGGCTCATCGTCTGTCTTTCGGTGGACATTATCGCTGTAATCCCTTATGTTATGATAGCAAAGCTCTGCCTTTCCTGCGGCTACCGCACGTCCGGTAATGCTTTCGGACAAAAAATCACGGCAGATATCAGGAAATATACTGGCAATATCTATACGGATCATCTAACCTCCTCGGCATCATCAAACATGCCGGGAATAGGGCGTATATATATCCGCCGTTCGTCAAAATCCCTACTCTCGATAAATGGGGGCGCAGCCGGAAACAGATATGTTTTCTCGGCACCTTTTATATGATAAATATCAGATGAGCCATGGTTGTCCACCTTTGTAAGGGTTCCGTAAACAACCTTGCTATCAGCATCTACAACCTCAAAACCGATTATGTCTACAATAAAATACTGACCCTTTTTAAGTTTTGCATCGCTGCGCTCAAAAAAAAGTGGACTTCCCACAAGCCGCTCGGCGGCCTCACGGCTATCCACTCCTTTAAGGGCGAGTATCGCAACATTTTTATGTATGCGACAGCCGGCCACAGTATATTCTGTATCTTCGGAATAAAGGCGTTTAAACTGCCGTGCGAAATCCGGCGAGTCTGCTATTACATGTAGCCTAACCTCGCCTGTTATTCCGTGCGGCGATGTAATATCACCAAGATAGATACGATTAGTCAATTTCTACCATCACCTTTTCACCGCTTCGAACAGCCGAGGCACGCATAACTGTGCGTATAGCCTTAGCAATCCTACCCTGTTTACCGATTACACG
Source organism: uncultured Oscillospiraceae bacterium (assembly GCA_964370765.1). Classification (GTDB taxonomy): domain Bacteria; phylum Bacillota; class Clostridia; order Oscillospirales; family Ruminococcaceae; genus CAYJBH01. The sequence goes on along the minus strand of CAYJKW010000086.1, from coordinate 482 downwards.
ACCCATATCTTCGGGTGCAACCGATAGACCAAACACTACAGTACCATCATCGGACTTGCGCTCGGTAACCGTTACAGCATCCTTGTTTTCAACAAGACCGCGGGCGATTATTATCAGTAGTTCCTTCAAAAAATCACCTCTTAGTCTAAAATATTGTGGCGCTTTAGCAGGGCACGAACTGTATCGGTTGGCTGTGCACCGTTAGAAAGCCAGCTACGAACCTTATCAGCATCAATCTTAACCTCTGCCGGCTCCTTAGTTGGATCATATAGTCCTATTTCTTCGATAAAGCGACCATCACGTGGAAAACGTGAGTCGGCTACAACAACACGGTAGAACGGTGCTTTCTTTGCGCCCATACGACGCAGACGGATTTTAACTGCCATAGATTTAGTTCCTTTCAAAATAAACGATTATATCTGATTTGCACTTTAGCAATATCAACAATTTGTGTAGTACCGGCCGGTTGCCCTGCCAAGATA
>CAYJKW010000085.1:0-8578 GCA_964370765.1 uncultured Oscillospiraceae bacterium | reverse complement strand
TAGCACTTGAAGTGAAGTTTGAGGATTTATTTTACTTTGATTGAGATTATGAGCAAAATGAGTATTCAGTTGATACAAGCCATTTTGCTCCTACTAAAGATTATCTAACTAATTTGATCGTTTTTATAAATAAACAAGCTGTTATCCGGTTTGGATAGCAGCTTGTTTTCTAAAACTAATCAAGTTCAACATAGTTGTGGTGAAAGGCGTGTTTACAGGTAACAATAATAACTGCAAAACCAGTTGATAGTAAAAATAATAATGTAAACAGCTTACTCATGCTGACCATCCTTTCGTAATATGTTGTTATTAATATGGTACTATTATAAAATCGCCATAGCCGCTATTACTTTTAAAAGCGCAACCATAGCCAGAGGTTCTTGGGTCATATACGTATAAATTTGCTGCAAAGGTGTTTGCGGACTTAGCCGTTAAATCAATAAACGAGCAATGCTCTCGGCTTATAAAAAATTCAGCACCCCAATAAAAGCCTTGGTTATCATCGCCACAAATATAGTCGATTTCAGGCGGGTCAACTTTATATTCACCGGTTGGTCTCGATACAAATGCAATCGGATTTTTTTCGTTGCTAAATTCAACTGTTAAAGCGTCCTGATTGTTAGATGATAGGCGTACAGCCACCCGATGTACAGCCGTTTCAACGGCTTCGAAAACTTTTATTCCAACTGCAAGCCCGCCATCGATACAATATATTCTTGCATAGCAGTAGATGGGTGAAATTCCACCATTAAAATTCTCAACCTTAATGGCCCCGAGTGTGTCAAACTCCATTGTGGAATTGCTTTCGGTTATCATTATTGCCATTATGTCCCTCAAAAATACCTTGTGTAAAAACTTTACAAAAAAGAATTATCTCCTAAATAATATAGTATCATACTATCTATCTGTTTGCAACTGTTTATAACAAATATATAAGGGACGATAGAATAGTTATTGCATTTTTATATATATAGTATTATAATTAAAGAGTTAAAATAGCGGAGGTAGGGTATGGCAAGAATAGCAAGACAGACCGAAAAAGATGCCACATATCATATTTTGATTACCGGCTGTAGTGAAAACCAGCTTTTTCGTGATAAAGAAGATTATAAATATTTCCTTGTTCTGGTTGGCGATCTTGTTAAGGCAGGCTATTTAAAACTGTACTGCTACTGTATGATGCCCGATCATGCACATCTTGTCTGTATACCGCAAGATAGGGAACTTGCCTATTTTATGAAACTACTTACAGGAAGATATGCAAGTTACTATAATAAGCGTTATAAAAGGGTTGGGCCTGTATTTGCCGGAAGGTATAAAAGTGAAATTATTTCAGATGACATCTACCTTAAAAAACTTATTAGGTTTATTATACAGGACCCTGTAAGAATGAAACTGTCGGTTCTTGCGACCGATTACCCATATAGTAGTGCGATGAGCTACATTTTACCGGAAGGCCCCCTTGTTGATATCAACCGTGTTCTAAAACTGTTTAGTGACAATCACAGTGTGGCAAAAGCTAACTACATAAAATATGCAGCTAATAGGGCTGCAGAATGGTTTATGGATGTAAATGCATCTTCAAAATTAAAAATCCAACATAGATTAGATGTAGAGCGTAGATGTTGGAGAGCATTATCAGATGAGCTTGGTCTTCTACCTGCCGAACTTCAGCAGCAGGATATGGTGGTTAGAAAAGAGGCGATAACAGTATTAAGACGCCAAGGTGCGACCATAAAGCAGATAATGACACTTACGGGCTGTAGCTACTATACAGTTCAAAAGATAGCAACACAATTTCACAAGGATTTCACAGCAAAAGTCTAACTTTTTCTTGAAGTTTTACTTTTTTATGATATACTTATTAATGATAAGAATTAACCGTTGGAAAAATGATGCCTAACAATACACTTTTTGAGTACATAGTTCGTGCAATTGTACTATTAACAGCTATTCCGATACACGAATCCGCACATGCTTTTGCAGCATCAAAACTTGGTGATAATACAGCAAAATATCAAGGTAGAATTTCTATGAATCCTACTGTGCACTTTGACCTAATTGGCAGTGTTTGTATGATTGTTGCCGGAATAGGCTGGGCAAAACCTGTTCCGATTAATCCGTATAACTTTAAAGGGAACCGTAAGGTAGGAATGGCTATCTCGGCTGCAGCCGGCCCACTTTCTAACCTTATAATTGCTTTTGTTTCAATTGTGCTTTACAAGGTTTTCTTGTATTCAGGTGGGTTTGATCCAGGCAATAGCCTGCTTAATACCTTTGCAATAATTTTTAACAGCATGGCCTATATTAATATCGGACTGGCAATCTTTAATCTTATACCAATACCTCCGTTTGACGGGTCACGTATCTTTAACCTGTTTTTACCGGATAGTTTCTATTTTAAGGTAATGCAGTATGAACGATATATATTTATCGGCTTGTTTTTACTGCTTGCAACCGGTATACTTTCAAGACCTTTAAGCATAATAACAATTTTTATCTTTAATCTGCTTAACCAGCTAACAGGTTTTGTTGATATTATCTTTTCAATGTTTGTTTTATGACAGAACTAACATTTAAAGCAAAAGATTTTGAGGGGCCACTTGATCTTCTTTTAGCGTTGGTAGCTGTAAAAAATATGCAGGAAAGGCGACTGGAACTTGCAAGCGAATTTATCGAGATGGCGGCACAACTGGTATATCTTAAATCGTTGCATCTTTTACCTAAAAGTGATGAGGGGGAGCGATTAAAACAGGAACTTACGGGGCAACTTATAGAATATGCACTTTGTAAGCAGGTTGCCGTACAACTTGGCTGTATGAGGCAAGGTATATTTCATGCAGTTAGGGAACCGGCGCCTTTTACCCCGGATTGCACCTATAAGCTTAAACATAGTATATATGAGCTTGTACATGCGCACAAAATGGCGATGGGTAAAGGAGTAAAGCAGATGCCAACCGAGCAGCACTTTGACCCGATTGTTACAAAACCGATAGTTTCGGTTTCATCGCGTATAAAAGATATGATATCGATGCTTAAAATTGGATCGAAGAGGCTTGTGGATTTTTTTAAAAGAGGTGAGGAGAAAAGCCGATCTGTGGCGACATTTCTTGCTGTTTTGGAGTTACTACATGCTGGAAGTATCAGCCTTACAGACAATGGTGGAATTAAATTAAGCGGAAGATACAAAGAGGACAGGGGAGAAGAAGTTGGACATTAACCAGTATAAAGGTGCACTTGAAGCTATGCTTTTTGCCTGTGCTGAGCCGGTTGCGGCCCCCAGGCTTGCAGAGATACTGGATATCGAAACTACTGTAGTGGTAAAGTTGTTAAACCAGATGAAAGATAGCTGTGCCGAGCAGGATAGGGGTATCGTCCTTTTACAGTTTGATGATAGATGGCAGCTTGCAACAAACAATGCCTATGCATCCTTTGTTACCGAGATTCTTGACAGGCGACGTAATGTACCGCTTACGCAGTCGGCACTTGAAATTCTTGCTGTGATTGCATATAACCAACCTGTATCAAGAATGTTTGTAGAACAGGTTCGTGGTGTAGACTCAACATCGGGTATAACCGGACTGGTCAACAAAGGTCTTATAGAGGAACAAGGTAGGCTTGACCTGCCGGGTCGACCTATTGCCTATGGTACAACCGATGTTTTTTTAAGGACTTTTGGATTGTCATCACTCGAAGGGCTACCAAGTTTAACCGGCGATAACGAGGTTTTTGAACCGCTTGAGGAGGAGCTTTGATGAATGTCGGTGTTAGAGATAATTCTACTAATTCTTGGCATATTGCTTTTTCTTGTTTTGTTGTTGATTTTTATTCCTTTAGGTGTTGCCTTAACCTACAAAGGCGATTTTAACGAAATTATATTAAAGATTAGGGTTGGATTTATAAGCGTTAAATTTAATCTACCCTCAACATCAACGGAGTCAGATAAGAGTAAAAAGGATATAGCGAAAAAGGAAAAACCTAAGGATAAGCAGAAAAAGAATGAGGACAAACCCCAACAGGATATCCCACAAAAGGCTGAGGGTGTAATTAAAAAATATATGCCGCTGATTAAGTTAGCACCACCGGCAATATATAGATTAATAGAAAGTATAACCATAGACAAGGTTTGTATTGTTTGGCATATTCATACAGCAGATGCAGCTAAGACAGCAATTCAGGTTGGACAGAGTTATGCACTATTACACTCTGTGGTCGCCCTAATAACACCACCGTTTAACATTTCGTTAAAGAATGTAAGTATATTACCCGACTATGTAGGTAAAAACGGTATAGATAATTATGCAACGGTAAGAATATCCACGCAGTTATTTAAGCTAATAGCTACTGCACTGTGGTTTTTAATAACAATAAAGAATAACAACAAAAGGGAGAAAGTATGAATCCGCATCCGATTATTGATCTTGTAGATGTAGCCATTAAACGCATATCAGAGATGGTTGACGGGAACACAACAATAGGACAACCGATCAAGATGGACAACGGAACTGTTATTTTGCCAATCTCTAAGGTTAGTGTTGGGTTTGCATCAGGTGGAAGTGATATACCTACCAAGGTAGCCGAAAAATTTGGTGGTGGCTCCGGTGCTGGTGTTTCGGTCGTACCGGTTGCTTTTTTAGTGTGCACCGGAGAAGATGTAAAACTGTTACAGCTTGCCGACACTTCAAACAATATTGATCGCCTATTAAGCCTAATGCCGGAGATGATGGATAAGGTTAATATGCTTATATCAAATAAAACAAAGACAAAAAACGAAGATAAGGATGGATTAGATGGCTGAGGTTCGCATACAAAAGCTACTTTCAGAGCTGGGGGTATGTTCAAGGCGTGAGGCAGAAAAGCTAATAAAGGCTGGTAAGGTTAGGGTTAATGGTAGGCCGGTAACGATAGGGGACAAGATAGAGTCGCTACGTAGTGTGCTTATGGTGGATGGAAAAAGGATACATATTCCAAAACGTAGCGAGTTTTACTATTATATGCTAAACAAACCAAGGGGGTATATTACAACCCTTTCGGATGAGCTAGGTCGGCGTTCGATTGCTGATTTTACTAAAGATTTGCCGGTGCGTGTTTTTCCGGTAGGTAGATTGGATAAGGATAGTGAGGGTCTTATAATACTTACTAACGATGGCAACTTTGCAAATATGCTTACCCATCCATCGCATGAGATAAAAAAGCTGTATAGAGTTACAGTTACACCACATGCAGATGAGGAGCAGATTTTACAGCTTGCAACAGGAGTTGTTTTGGACGATGGCATAAAAACAAGTCCTTGTAATGTTCGCGTAATTGTAGATGACCCAAACAGGACTGTGATGGAGATTACCCTTAAGGAAGGTAAAAATCGGCAGATAAGAAGAATGTGCAGCGCGGTTGGGTTACAGGTGGCAAGGCTTACTAGAAAAGCAGTAGGGCCACTTAAACTCTCTATGTTGCAGAGCGGTAAGCTTCGTGAGCTAAAACCATCAGAGATAATAGCATTAAGGGGCGCTGCAAAGAAATGATAAAAATGACCACGATAAAAGAGCCGGAAATAGTAAACTATTTTAACAAGAATAGATTTTCGGGAGAAATTTTCGGTTATATAGCTGTAGATCCCAGTGGCACTAAGGGTGTGTTATTATATAGTCAAAATGGCGAAAATACTGAGGTTTTGTCGATTGATACCGATGACCTGGAGGTAGCAGAAGGGTTGCTTCGTGCAACAATTTATCAAACTTTGCAATCTGGTGCATTGACTTTTTGTGACAAAAGCAGTATAATATGGGGTGAAGGTTTTAATTTAGTAAAAACCGAGAAATATAAGATAGAAGAATTCTTTGCACAGGGGTGTAAAAGTAGCTGTGATGGTTGCAAACATGGCTGTGCAAAGGCAGATTAACAACGGGGGTATCTATGGCAAAAACTAAAGAGGAAATATTTGCTTCAATTTTTGATGAGGGCAGATATACAGCCATGTACACACAAAAAAGCAATTCGCTTTCTGTGGGTGTGGGCGTGGTTTCCGGCGGGCAAGCAGTGGTTATCGCACAAAACAGCGAGGCACTGGACAGCGCAGACATGAAAAAATGGGCAGCCGCAATTAGGCTTGCAGGCGAAACCGGTGTGCCGGTATTTACATTCTATGCATCAAGTGGTGCAATGCTTGAGGGTGGAACTGCTCCGTTAATCGGATACAGTGAAATCCTTAAAGAGTCGGCCAAGATAAGCGGCGTGGTACCCCAGGTTGCTGTTGTTGTTGGTGTTTGTGGGGGCAACTCTGCACTTATCGCTGCAACATCTGATGTATGTGTAATGAGTGAGGAAGCAGAACTATTTTTAACACCTCCTTATACAAGTGCAGCTTCTGGTGATAAAACAGCATTAGCAGGTAGTGCAAAGGCAGCTGCAACTGCTGGTGTTGCACATATTGTTGTTGCAGATTATGATGCAGCTTGTGCATCGGCAAAAAAACTTGCAGAAATACTACCTCCTAATAATATGACCGTTACCTCGGTATTTGATTTTGCTGCACCAACTGCTGCATTTACTACCGCAGGTTATACCCCAGAAAAGGCAGCAGAGGCACTTGCTGATGCAGATAGCCTTTGCCCAATGTTCGTAGATGTTGAGTGTAGCTATGTTGCACTTGGAACAATCGATGGCACAGTAGTTGGTTTTGTTGCTACAAACAATACAAAGCCACTAAGACAAAAAGGTGTAGCAAAGATTGCTCGCTTTGTAAGATTCTGTGATATGTATAATATTCCTGTAGTAACGGTACTATCTACTGTAGGATTTGAAAAGAGCTCTTGTAACGATATTTCCGGTGGAATTCGCAATGCTGCACTTCTTGCTGCCACATATAGCGATGCCACAACCGCTAAGGTTCTTGTAGTTGCAGGTAATGCAGTTGGCGCATCCTACACTGCGTTTTCAGGCTGTGATATAACAATTGTAACAGACAAAGCTGTTGTTGCTGCGATCGAGCCTACAGCCGCTGCTACAGTTCTATTTGCTGACGAGCTTAAAGCTTCAAGTAATATATCGGCTGATACCGATAAGTATGCTAAAATATATGTTGATGAGTACTGCAGTGCAGATGCACTAAACAATGCCGGTGTTTGCGATGTTCGTTGTGCAGAGTCCGCACTTCGCTCTACTGTTGCCGAGGCATTAACTGTACTTGCTGGTAAGCGTACAACACGTTACCCGAAAAAGTATGGTAGTGCACTGTAATATAAGTCAATACAACAATTCAAAATATTAAGGAGTTTAATGATATGAAAAATTATAAAATTACCGTAAATGGTACAACCTATGATGTAGGCGTAGAGGAAGCCGGAGCATCCGCAGCACCGGCAGCAGCTCCTGTAGCAGCAGCACCGGCAGCAGCCCCAGCAGCAGCTCCTGCAGCGGCACCAGCAGCTGGTACACCGGTTGTAGCACCTATGCCTGGCAACATCTTAGACGTAAAGGTAGCAGTTGGCGCTGCAGTAAAATCCGGTGATGTTCTTGTAATTCTTGAAGCTATGAAGATGGAAAATGACATTGTTGCACCGGCAGATGGTACCGTAGCTTCTATCAGCGTAAAGAAGGGCGACACCGTAAACTCCGGCGATGCTCTTATCACCCTTAACTAATTATCGCCGAGAGGAAAGGACAACATTTTATGGGAAAAATTAATATAACCGAAGTTGCTCTTCGTGACTCGCATCAGTCCCTAATTGCGACACGTATGTCAACCGACGAGATGAAGGAAATTCTCCCGGTAATGAACAAGGTAGGATATTATTCTGCCGAAGTTTGGGGAGGTGCAACCTATGATGCATGTATCCGTTTCTTGGATGAAGATCCATGGGAGCGTCTACGTACAATAAGAAAAGGTATGCCGGATACAAAGCTTCAGATGTTATTCCGTGGTCAGAATATGCTGGGCTACCGTCACTATGCAGATGACGTTGTGTACTATCTTGTGCAGAAATGTTTATCAAACGGTATTGATATTATTAGAATCTTTGACGCACTTAATGATATCCGTAACCTATCTACTGCAATTAAGGCGACTAAAAAAGAAGGCGGCCATGTGCAGGCAGCTATCAGTTACACAAAGAGCCCTGTTCACTCTAACGAGTATTTTGCAAAATATGCAAAGGATTTAGAGAATGAAGGTGCTGACAGTATCTGTATCAAGGATATGGCTGGACTTTTAGATCCTTATGCAACGTATGAACTTGTTTCTACCATTAAAAAGGATGTATCAATTCCGATTGATATTCATAGTCACTACACCAGCGGTCTCGCTTCGATGTCTATACTAAAGGGTATTGAGGGTGGAGCTTCAATTATTGACACCTCAATCTCCCCGCTTGCTATGGGTACCTCTCATATGGCTACCGAGACACTTGTTGCTGCACTTGCAGGCACAGAGTATGACACAGGTTTAGACCTAAAGGTACTTGATGAAGTTCGTGAATTCTTCCAGAAATTACGTGAAAAATATCTTGATAAAGGTCTACTGTCTCCAAAGGTTATGGGTGTTGATGCAAACACATTATTATACCAGGTACCGGGAGGTATG
>CAYJKW010000084.1:0-8635 GCA_964370765.1 uncultured Oscillospiraceae bacterium | reverse complement strand
TCCGTCATTATCTGAACATACATTGTCCATTTTGGGAAATCCTTATTTTCTATAGCATCGTATAGATCCTTACCATGATATTCCCTGTCCATGCCATTAATCTTCTCGGATTCCTCGTTAGATAGATTCTTTATACCCTGTTGTGTTTTAAAGTGGAACTTACACCAGTAGCGTTTATTTTCAGCGTTATAGAAAGAAAAGGTGTGCTCACCAAAAAAGTGCATATTCCTAAATGTAGCAGGTATACCACGATCACTCATTACTACGGTTATCTGATGAAAGCATTCCGGCAATAGTGTCCAAAAGTCCCAATTGTTTTGAGCACTACGTCTACCGGTACGAGGATCCCTTTTTACTGCCCTATTAAGATCAGAAAAATTGTGAACATCTCTTATAAAAAATGTAGGTGTATTATTTCCTACTAAATCCCAGTTGCCATCCTCGGTATAAAACTTAACTGCAACACCGCGGATATCTCTTTCACAATCGGCCGCACCTCTCTCCCCAGCTACGGTTGAAAACCTTAAAAAAAGGTCGGTTACTTTACCCGGTTGTAAAACCTTAGCCTTTGTATATTTCGTAATGTCATGTGTTACTGTAAATTTACCATATGCTCCCCAGCCCTTAGCATGCATCCGCCTTTCCGGAATTACCTCTCTGTTAAAGTGGGCCATCTTTTCCATTAGCCAAACATCCTGCATAACTACAGGACCGCGTGGACCCGCTGTGATAGAATTTTCATTGTCTGCAACAGGCGCTCCGACCTCATTTGTAAGTTTTTTATGATCGTCCATTGTGGGTCTCCTCTCCTAAATTCACTCTTATTATTAAAAATAATTCCTATTATCATTTTATACCTTGGCTGTGCTATAGTCAATTAGTATATTGTATTAAAAAATAAAAAATAGTTGTGCATACATACAGGCTATCACACCCTGCAATTCTTGACTTGAAAACTAACATATGGTATAATACATGCAAGTATTTAGTAATGGGTTGCTGATAATTTAATGTATAAATTGCTTAAAATTATAATTGTTATAATGTTGGTAGCTGTTACAGCAGCTTTGCTAATCGGCTGTGCACCAAGTTATATAGATGGTAGTTACCGCGTGGAGCTAAAAAATTATGATAGCCTTGGATTTAAAGAATATATTACTGTCATTGTCGAAAATGGCGAGGTTGTTTCTATAAACATAGGAGCTGTTGACAGGAACGGTGTAACAAAAACTGATAACGAAGACTATAGAATAGCTATGGAGCTTGCTACCGGAACTTACCCAGAGGAGGTGTATGAAACACTTGATGGGAGGTATCTTCTACTGGCACAGGATAAAGGGAGCGAAGAATCTGTTGATGCTGTTGCCGGCGCCACATTAACATCCAACAACTATGCTATTTTGTTCGACGAGTTAAAAAATTCATTTGTTACCGGTGAAACGGTTGTGACGGTGGATAATCCAGTTGAAGAATAGTTGTATACATTACTACTTTATGAAAATACTAATATTATTATTAAAATAGGAGTTAACTGATGAAAAAAATAACAGCATTAATTTTATCTGCCCTACTACTTGTAATGGCAGGTTGTAGTAGCGAGGCCGACAGTGATCAATATGCAGATCTTAACATTACATCTACCGACGAAGGGTTGAACTCCCAATATCAGATAGTTACTGATAAGGTGGCAGAGATATACGAGGCCGGCACACCTGAGACTACAGCAGAGGTTGTGGAGGCAATAACGTCTGTGATGCCTATACAGATGCCTAATCCTATGGATGATCAGTTTATGACATTCCTTGAGATAGACCTTTCCAATATAGAAGAGTATACCGGTATAATATCCGGCACAAATATTTCAAGTGATGAGCTGATTGTAGTTCGCGCAAAGGACGGCATGGTAGATGCTGTGGTAGAGTCACTAACAGCACGCCGTGATGCTAGGATAAAAGAATTTGAGGCATACCTACCTGACCAATATGAGAAGGCAAAGCATGGTAAAATTTTAGTTTATGGGAATGATGTTATACTTGTAATAATGGGCGATACTACTTTATATGATATGATGGCAGACGATACAGCCGGTGAGCCGATGATACCGGAGGACGCTGTTCCGGTTGCAAGTATCCCGACTGCAGAATAAGTAGTAGCATTCAAAGCCGCATAATGAACGGGAGTAAACAAGTTTGGTTTTTAGTAGCCTAACATTTCTATTTAAATTTTTGCCGATAGCGCTCGGGGGTTATTATCTCCTGCCCTATCGGCTAAAAAATGGTTGGATTTTTATTATAAGTTTAATTTTCTATTCATGGGGTGAGGTTCGTTATTTTCCAATAATGATAGCATCTACCGTGGTTGATTTTGTGCTGTCAAACCTTATAAAGCGTTATGATGGAAATGCCGGACTACGTAAGTTGTACTTGATTTTGTCAGTTTTCTTTAATCTTGGAATGCTGTTTTATTTTAAATACACCGACTTTTTTATCGAAAATATCAATATGCTTTTCGGTAGTTCAATTCCACTACTTGAACTTACACTTCCGCTTGGAATAAGTTTTTATACTTTTCAGACAATGTCCTACACAATTGATGTATACCGTAGAAATGTTGAACCGGAAAAAAATATAATTAACTTTGGTGCATATGTTACCATGTTCCCGCAGCTTATTGCAGGTCCTATTGTAAAATATACCCATGTAGCAGATCGCCTAAATATGAAAAAAGGCCGAATTGACCTGCCCCGCATAGAGGAGGGAATTAAGCTTTTTATATTTGGGCTTGCAAAAAAGGTACTAATTGCAAACAATGTTGGTGCACTTTGGACCGAGGTCGGTGTGCTGGGCTATGCCGAGCTTTCTACACCACTGGCTTGGCTTGGTATTATAGCATATAGCCTACAGATATATTTTGACTTTTCCGGCTATTCTTTAATGGCTATTGGACTTGGTAAGATGATGGGTTTTGATTTTCCGGATAACTTTAATCTGCCTTATATTAGCCGTTCAATTACAGAGTTTTGGCGCCGGTGGCATATGACGCTTTCCGGTTGGTTTAGGGAGTACGTTTATATTCCGTTGGGTGGTAATAGGTTAGGTTTGCCACGGCAGATATTAAACCTACTTATTGTATGGAGTTTAACAGGGTTTTGGCATGGTGCTGATTGGAATTTTGTTCTGTGGGGCTTCTACTATTTTATATTGTTAACACTAGAAAAGCTATTCCTTGCCAAATTCTTAGAAAATCATCGTGTAATAAGTCATCTATATGCATTGTTTGCAATTGTTGTAGGTTGGGCACTATTTGCTGTAGTTGGGCTACAGGATTTACGCACATTCCTGTCGGTCATGTTTATTCCGACAGCAGGTATATCGGTTGAGTATTTCCTTCGCAACTATGCTGTTGTAATAGTTATTGGAATGCTTGCTTCTACACAACTACCGATGAAAATATATAATAAGCTGTCAAAATGGCGTTTCTTACAGACGATAATATTAATGTTATTACTGTTTGCTTGTGTTGCCTACTTAGTAGATGCAACATTTAACCCGTTTTTATATTTCAGATTTTAACTATAACAGGATTTTAAAGCATGGATTTAATAAAAAAACTTTTTAAATATCCGCTTATCCTCATTTTTATGGGGTTTATTTTCCTATACTCTATAATAGACAGCCTTGTGCCGGAGCGTAATTTTTCTGAGCTTGAAAATCGTGCACTAACTACTATGCCTAAGTTTAGCTGGCAGGAGCTTTTAAACAACCGCTATACACCGCAATTCGAAGAGTTTGTTAATGACCAGTTCATGTTGCGAGACAGCTGGATTGATCTTAAAAGCCGTTTAGAGTGGGTGCTTACTAAGGTCGAGAATAATGGTGTGATATATGGCGATAATGATCAACTATTTGCAAAGCTTTTTAGCATAGATGAGGAGCAGCTTGAAAAGAATTTAAATGCACTTTCAGAGTTTACACAGCGTGAGGGTGATAAGGTAACTGTTATGATAGCACCGGTTGCAAGTAATGTTTTATCCGACCTTTTGCCTGCTAATCCTCCTATGGTTGATGAAAATGAGATTATCGATACTATCTATAATGCTGCAGCAAGCGCTAATATCATAGATGTGCGTGGTACGCTTGCAGACAATAATGATGAATACATCTATTATCGTACCGATCATCACTGGACAAGTTACGGTGCATATCTTGCGTATGCCGAATACGCAAATATAAAAGGACTTGAGGTGTTTGATATTGAATCGACACCGGCAGTTGAAACCGATGACTTTTTAGGCACGAATTTTTCAAAATGCAAATATTTTGCAGCAGTTTCTGATGTGCTAACCTACTACGATATTGACAATACAATGGTACTTGGCACTGATGAGCTAGCACTCTATGACACATCAAAACTAACTACGGTAGATAAATATGCCACATTTTTACATGGAAACTATGGATTTTTAACAGTCAACGGTGATGGTGATGGTAGTGTGTTAGTAGTAAAAGATAGCTATGCAAATACATTTATACCGTACCTTACCGCAAGTTATGAAAAGATAGATGTAATAGATTTTAGATTATATAACAACAGTGTTTCACAGCTTATGCAGCAAAATGAATATGACGATGTTTTGATACTGTATAATAGCACAACCTTTGTACAGGACGGAAATTTTGCAAAAATATCTTTTAATTGATTGCATTTTATTTAGTTTTATGATAGAATTATATGAACATATAAATAGGAGAATATATTGATGATATCGGCACTGGAAATAATAAGTGGAATAGTATTAATACTTAGTTGCATTGTAATAATTATCTTGGTGATGCTACAAGAATCCAAAGGTAACGGACTTGCCGGAGCTATAGGCGGTGGTGAGATGTTAGATGCTGCTAATAGAACAACAAGTAGGGATGCAATCCTTGCAAGATTTACAAAAATTGCAGCAGTAGTATTTTTTATCATTACACTATTAGTGAGCCTTTTCAGCATCTATTTAAAATAATACAGCAGGAAATATAATATGCCTTTAAAAGATAAGCTGCTTAAATTTTTAAAGAAAAAACCCTCAACCTTAGCAGAGTTGAAGGTGCAATTCGGTTTTGACAAAAGAATCGACAATATCTTATCTCGACTAATAAAAAAGGGAAAGATAAAAAAGCAGGAAGGCAAACTTGTTTATATAAAGCCTGAAAAAAAGAAAAAAGATATCACCACTGTGGAAGCAGTTGTTGTAAAGCATACAGGAAGTTATGCCTTTGCAGCACCGCTTAACGGTGGTGATGATTATTTTATTCCGGGAAATTTATTAAATACGGCACTAGTTGGGGATCGTGTTTTGTTATCAATTAACAAACAACATGGAAAAACTTATGCAGCTGTTTTATCAATTTCCCAACCACAAAATCGCGTAACCGGCAAGGTTGTACAGTACTTGAATAAAACTGCAGTGCAGCTTGATGGGTATAACGGTACAATTATTGTTCCGATAAAAAGAAATTGTTCGTTACAATCCAATATTGGTGAATGTGTTGCAGCAACTATTGTATCTCGTAAAGAAAAAGGATACCGGTGTGAGGTTATTAGAAAATTCGGTAGTTCAAACTCTGCAATTGCAACAACCAAAAGTATAATTTTTAATCAGGGACTGCGCACTCATTTTAATGCGGCAATAAAAACAGAGGTGTCTGATTTAATAGATAGCTTTAGTATTGATAATAATAACGAAGAACGAATAGATCTTAGGAATGAATTAATCTTTACAATTGATGGGGCTGACACAAAAGATATAGACGATGCTGTCTCGTTACAAAAGATTGAAACAGGTTGGTTACTTGGTGTACATATTGCCGATGTAAGCCACTATGTAAAGTTTGGAACAGCACTGGAAAATGAGGCGTTCCAACGCCAATTTTCTTTTTACTATCCAACCGATGTAATTCCAATGTTGCCTACTGAACTCTCTAACGGGATCTGCTCCCTATCTCCCGGTGAAGATAGATTCTGTTTTTCCTGTATAATGGAGATATCAAAAGATGGTGAGTTGATTTCAAGTAGCTTTGTTAAAACGATAATACGCAGTAAGTTTAAGGGCGTTTATAATGAGGTAAATGCACTACTTGCTGGAGAGGCTGATCTATCCCTAAAAAACAAATATCGTGGAGCAGTAAATGTTTTAAAAAGCATGAGGAAGCTATCCGGTATTTTAAACAAAAGAAGAGTTGAAAACGGCTGTATTGATTTTAGATTTAACGAGACAGGTTTTAATATCTCCGGTGAACGTGTAAAATCTATCTATGTAAAAAAACGTGGTGACTCTGAATGTATGATTGAGGAGTTCATGTTAATTGCTAATCAATCCACCGCATCGGTTGCAAAAGAGATTGGATTGCCAATAGTATATCGAACACATGATATGCCTAATATTGACCGCCTTAAGCAGCTACAAACAACGCTTTCAAGTTTTTCTAACGAACAGATTGATGTAGCAACAGATACAGTTACAAGCAAGGATGTTGCTAACATAATAAAAAAATATAATGATACACCACTTGAGTATTTTGTTAATAATTCGGTGCTGCGTAGTATGTCAAAGGCTGAGTATTCTACACGTCCGCAGGGACATTTTGGACTTGCAATGTCTGATTATTGCCACTTTACTTCCCCTATCCGCAGATATGCAGATCTTTTTACTCATCACATACTTTCCGATTTTGGAACTAAACTTCCAAAACAACAAATTTTATCGAAATACAGTGCCTATGCTGCAGAATCTGCTGCCATGGCAAATGCACAAGAACAGCTGTTTATGCGAACAGAACGTACCGTAGATGATTGCTTTAAGGCTGAGGCCATGGTAGGGGCGATTGGCGAAGTGTTTGAAGGATGCATAAGCGGTGTAACCGAACATTCGATGTTTGTATTGCTAGATAATACCGCAGAGGGACGAATTGCTATAAATGACATTGCCAACTGCTATCTATTATTGGACGAAAACTACAGATTATACAGTTCTGACGGGTCAATCGAATATAAGATTGGTGATAGAATTAAGGTGCGAATTGTTGCTGTCTCGGTTGATGTTGGCAGGATAGATATGATGCCTGAAACACCTTGATGTTTAAATATATGTAATAAATTAACCTCCTACTGAATAAGATTAATATAAATAAGGGAGGTGAATTTATATGCAGATATTTTTATTAATACTATTGGCGGTAGCTACAGTTGTTATTGTCGCCATGTTAGCAAAGGAGCAGCATACTGTAAAAAAAACATTGATAAGTGCCGGATGTGGAATCTGTTCACTTGGAACAATTAACCTGCTTTCAACGATTACCGGAATCGCTGTAAGCGTGAACTATATAACATGCTTTGTTGCAGCGGTTTTATCAATTCCTGGAGTAGTGTTACTGGTAGTTTTACAGCTATTGTTTAATATATAATAGAAAATTAAAGATAATTGAGGTGCAAGATGTTTAAACAAAAGACAACTACTACAAAAAGCCTAGAGATTGAGACCCATATTGGTGCCGGTGTCTGGTTTGAAGGTGAGTTAAATTCCGATGAATCTATCCGCCTTGATGGTTTTTTTAAGGGTAATATTACAGTCTCTGATACGCTTATAATAGGTGAAACCGGAAAGATTCTTGGGCACATAAAGGCGAAAAATATTGTCTGCGCCGGAAAAATTCAGGGCAATATTGATATTGATGAGGTTGCTGAATTTATTAGTGGGGGCGCAATAGTAGGTGATATTAATACCGGGTCACTTGTAATGCCTATGAATGTGTATTTTAAAGGGTCTTGCAATATGAAAAATGGTAGCGATAATACAGAAATAGCAATAGAAAAGGAAAAAGAGCCTATTATAGAAAATGATGAAGTCATAGAACTTGAGATGCCGGTAGTAGGCGGATAAAATAATAAATAAAATATGCCTTAATGCTTTTTTAGCATTAAGGCATATTTTTAGCTTAATTTAATAGTTTATTAAGAATCTTGCCGCCGAGAAGTTACAGGCGAGTGCCCTAAGTGCCGAGTACCCCTTTTTATCCTCACAGCCGGTATCCTCAATCAACCGGTTAATATACTCCTCGTTAATATAGGGCTTAACCTTTTCGTGGAAATAGGCCTCTTTAAAAAGTTCTATAACCTCCGGCAGATGCTTTCTTAGCCTAAACTCCCAATCGGCCCCCTGTAGGCCAAAATTAATTTTATTATCTGCAATTATATCCGGCAGTATATCGCCAAATGCCCCCTTTACTAGACGGCGTGTCTGTAGGGTGCCATCCGAATCAAATTTCGCAAAACGTTCTATAGGTTGGGAAAAACAAAGCTTGCATACACGGATATCTCTCGTAATATCACGAACAACTACACCTGATATAAGCCCAAGTTTAGTCTCAAACTCACTACCTGAAATTAAAGCGTCAGGAGCAAACATCTCTTTTCTTATGCTTATAAATTCACTTAGGCAGGGTGCACCGGAGTAAAATCCTGTTTTTACAAGTTTCTCTGCAATAGAATGTTTTTCGGCAAACGAACGTTTTATAAACATCTTATCATAATCTCGCCTCTTAATCTGCTTGATATATTTTTTAGATGGCCTTGGGAGACTGTTTTTTAC
>CAYJKW010000083.1:0-9090 GCA_964370765.1 uncultured Oscillospiraceae bacterium | reverse complement strand
ATAGTATATCTCCTAACTTCAAAATTAAAAATGCAGCAAAAGTAATTATATAAAATTCTACAGCATTTGTCAAGTAGTTTTTCAATTTCAATAATTTTTTTTGTGCGGCACGTCTTCAATACGGCCCTTTATTAGCCTGCAACGCTGTACTTTTTAATTCCATCAGACAGCTCGTTTTCGTCTAACGATACGGTAACAACAAGCTTAACATTTTCGCCTGTTAGCTCATCAAGCTTTTTCAAGAGTGCCTCAAGGGTGCTAAGGTCTTTATCTAGTACTTTTAGGATACCGTCAACATAAATTTCTACAATGTCGTAGTTGCCTGCAAGTATTCCTGAGATGAAACCGAAAAGCATGTCAGCATTTTCTATGTTGTACTCAACCATATCAATAAGGCGTACATCGTGGTGAATATCATAAGTCAACTTCATGGAATGTTCGATACAGACAAGATTACCTGCCGAACCCGCTGCCGAAGCGTTGATGATATCTATCATCTTTTTTGTTTTTCCGCTACCTTTACCACCTACAATTATACTAACCATTATAATTACTCCGTTTCTTTTATTTAATGTCTAAGATATGCACACCGGCATATCGGGAATACTAACTATTTTGCAAGCCTTGCAGTTAATACCTTACGTTCCTCCTCGAAACCGGGTTTGCCAAGTAGTGCGAACATATTCTTTTTGTAGCTTTCAACGCCGGGTTGATCAAATGGGTTAACCCCAAGTAGATAGCCGGATATTGCGCAAGCTTTTTCAAAGAAATATATCATGTAACCAATGTTGTAGGCGTCCATAGCGTCTGCTT
Organism: uncultured Oscillospiraceae bacterium; assembly: GCA_964370765.1. Taxonomy (GTDB): domain Bacteria; phylum Bacillota; class Clostridia; order Oscillospirales; family Ruminococcaceae; genus CAYJBH01. The sequence continues at coordinate 8,277 of CAYJKW010000083.1, read as the reverse complement.
CAAGCACCATGATTGGCACGCCGCCATCAGTATGTGCAAGTATTGTGCCTTCCATGGCGCGGCGGTTAACAATAGATAAATTCTGTCCGGAAAGGAAATTCAAACCGTCTGCATTAGCTGCATCTTCCTCGATAAAGAAATCTCCCTTAGGCTTTTTAAAATCTACAACAGTCTCGAATAGTATTCGTGCACCGTCCTGTACATACTGACCCATAGAGTGTAGATCGGTAGAGAAGATAACAGAGGTAGGCATAATTCCTTTGCCGTCCTTGCCTTCGCTCTCGCCGAATAGTTGTTTATACCATTCGTTCATCATCATAAAGTCCGGCTCGTAGCAGGCCATAAGCTCTGTTGTTTTGCCACGGCGTAAAAGTAGGTTTCTTGCAGTTGCATAGCGATAACAATCATTATCTTCGCAGCATGTTGAAAATCGATCATATGCATCTGCCGCACCTGACATCATTGCATCGATATCAATTCCGGCAACTGCTATAGGTAACAGGCCTACAGCTGTAAGTACCGAGTAGCGTCCACCTACATCATCAGCGATAACAAAGCTTTCATAACCCTCGCTGTCTGCTAATGTTTTAAGGGTTCCTCTTGCGGCGTCGGTAGTAGCGTAGATGCGCTGTTTTGCGTCCTCTTTACCGTAACGATCCTCCAATAGTTTTTTAAATACCCTAAATGCAAGCGCCGGCTCGGTTGTGGTGCCGGATTTGGAGATAACATTTACCGAGACCCGTTTGCCCTCACACATCTTAACGATACTATCAAGGTGTGATCCACTTATGTTCTGCCCTGCGAAATAAATTTTAACGCCGGATGTAACATCGTTGAAAAGGGTGGAGTTCATTGCCTCGATAACAGCACGTGAACCGAGATAACTTCCGCCGATACCTATCACAATAAGAATATCACTGTCATCTTTTATGCGTTGTGCGGCAGATTTAATCCTTGCAAACTCCTCCTTGTCATAACTTTTTGGGAGATCCAACCAACCTAAAAAATCGCTACCTGCACCGGTTTTTGTGTGCAGTGCATCATGTGCAGCCTTAACAGCAGGTTCTAACAGCTTGAACTCGCTATCTGCAACAAAGCCATCAAGATATTTTAAATTAATATTAATTGCCATATCCACTCCGTTTTTTATATATTATACACTAATAATAATCCTTTTCTTTGTTATTGTCAAGGATATTAGACTAATCATTTAACCTAAAATTTACAACAGTTTATTGTGTATTTTATTGAACTTATTCCGTTTTCCAACCACCTATTTTAGAGCCCATTAATGCCTTTAACATCTTTTGCCTAAAAGCGGGGTCATCGTGTGCCTTTGCACTTACAAACTCCTTCGCATTCTGTCGGTTTGTAATACCATCTACCGGACAACTGCTTTTAACTATAGGAAAATCGCCCCTTCGTGAGACCTTTAGAACCTCGGCCTCCGGCACTAAAATAAAGGGTCTTATCATCCAAAGGTCACGCCTTGAAAGATAGCTTTTTGGGGAAAAGCAGTCTATGCGTCCTTCGGTGAAAAGGTTCATATAAAATGTTTCTATTGCATCATCCAGATGATGACCTAATGCAATCTTGTTGCACCCAAGTCGCTGCGCTTCGCTATGTAGTGCCCCACGTCGCAATACAGCACATAGTGAGCAAGGGTGTTTTTCTTTGCGTATATCAAAAACAATCTCGCCTATATCACTTAGTACAATATGGTGTTCAACATCTAATGAATTTAAATATTCTGTAAGTATTGAGTAGTCGGTCTGCTTGCCACCAAATCTTGGGTCTATTGTTATGGCAAATAGCTCGAAAGGTGTGTTACAGTATTTTCGCAGTTTTGATAGAGCTGCAACCAGTGCAACACTGTCCTTACCGCCCGACACACCTACAGCAACCTTGTCGCCGGTCTCTATCATCTTGAATTGTTGTATAGCTTTACGGGCAAGTCCTTCTAATCTTCTTATTTCTATGCACCCCCTTTAGTGTGTTAGATTATAGCAATAATTAATGTAATTTGCCAAGGCTGAAATAACGAGATAATCAGCAAAAATCAAAGAAAATAAGAGATAATTGCCTTGTTGATTAAAAAATAGTAACTTTTTTGTTGACAGAAATACAATCATAGTCTATAATGGGTAAGCAAACTAAACTAATGATAGGAGAAAGCAATGAAAACGTTTCTTGCAAAACCGGGCGAGGTACAGCGCCGTTGGTATTTAATAGATGCCGAGGGTAAACCTCTAGGACGTGTTGCAGCTAAAGCCGCAATGCTTTTAAGGGGCAAACATAAGGTTACATTTACACCATCAGTAGACTGTGGTGATTTTGTAGTTATTGTAAACTGTGATAAAGCAGTTCTTACCGGAAACAAACTTACACAAAAATACTACCGTCGCCACTCTGGCTGGGTAGGTGGCCTAAAAGAGGTACAGTACAAAACCTTAATGGCTGAGCGTTCGGACAAGGCTATGTATGTTGCCGTAAAGGGTATGTTGCCTTCAAACACACTTGGCGCAAATTCCCTTCGCCGCCTAAGGGTATATAAGGCCGGCGAGCATGACAATGCCGCACAAAAACCCGAAGCAATCAGCTTATAAAGGAGAGGTGAAGAATTATGTATGAGACAAAAGCATATTTTTACGGCACCGGCCGCCGCAAAAGCAGTGTAGCCCGTGTACGTATATACAGCGGTGAGGGAAAAATCCAGATCAACAACCGTGATATCGACGATTACTTCGGTCTTGAAACTTTAAAGTTGATAGTTCGCCAGCCATTAGTTCTAACAGGGCTTGCAAACAACTATGACATCAAGGTTACCGTTGCAGGCGGTGGTGTATCCGGTCAGGCAGGCGCAATTCGCCATGGTCTTTCCCGTGCACTATTACAGGCTGATGATAGCCTACGCCCAACACTTAAGAAAGCCGGCTTCCTAACACGTGACCCACGTATGAAAGAGCGTAAAAAATACGGTCTTAAGGCTGCAAGGCGTGCACCACAGTTTAGTAAACGTTAATAACGAGACAGTTAATGACCTGTTGGTATTTAAGAAAAAAAGAAAAAGTGAGGCGAGCAGTTGCGGCTGTTCCGCCTCGTTTTTGGGCTTTGTCATGCTTTTTGCCCGCACTAATAATCTCGATATTTCTTTTAGCCTACCCTTTAAATATAGCACTTTTAACTGACGAGGACGGTGAAAGTGCTGTTGTGATGGACTACTTCTTCGACCCGGCAGTAGCTGCTAAAACAGTAGGCTTTGACAAGGAGGGCGAGGAGGTTGTGACCCATACCCAAGGGGATGGGATGGAGTTTACACATGTTATGGTGGACTACAGTTTTCCTGTGGATATTACCGCCGATGGTGAGACCGAGACGGTTTACATACATGAGATGAGTGTAGCTGACTTCATTGAACAACAGGGGATAGAGGTTACAGAACACGACTATGCCGAACCTGCTTTTAACAGCATGATAGCTGATACCGATGCAATCGAGCTGTTTAGAGTGCACTACGAGAAGGAGTTGGTGACGGATGTTATTCCTTTTGAGGTGTTTGTACGTGAATCCTCACTGATGAACCGACGTGCCGATGATGTAGTTATTCTTCAACAAGGTGTAGACGGTGAGGGTACATTAACCTACGAGAATAAGTTTATTAACGGAGAACAGGTAGAATCAGTCCTTATTAACGAGGAGTTTGTTAGTGAGCCTGTTACAGAGGTACAGTTAGTGTACGCGCCTGTGCCGGTATCCAACACCGAGGAGATGTTGGAGCGCGAACCGAATTTTGCTAACTACCCTATAGTTGATGGTGTTCCGGTAAGTTATAAAACCGTATTGCCAGCAGGCAGGGCGACCGGATACTACTCCGCAACCGGACGTGGCTCATCCGGAATAGGACTTTTCTATGGCAGCTGTGCAGTAAACCCAAATGTAATACCTTACGGTAGTTTATTGTATATTACATCGGCCGAGGAGGATAGCTTTGTATATGGTTATGCAATAGCGACCGATACCGGCACTGCGATGATGGAGGGCCATGCGGTTGTAGATTTGTTCTACGAAACCTATACCGAGAGTGCAATAAACGGTGTTAGAACTGTAAACGTATATATACTTGAATAGTCCAACAAAAATAATGGCACAGCCCTACAGGTTAAGGGGCTGTGCCATTTAATAGTTGTTATAGATATAGCACGTCCCTCATTTTAGGGATACATTCGTGGTGAAAAAATTTATAATAATAGTTCCACCTGTCAATCTGCTCACTACCAATGGTGTTTTTTATGGCACAGGCAGCTATATCATCACAGTAAATATTAAGCATCATGGTTAGATGACCTGAATCAATGTTGCCAAACAGCATACGTGCCTCACTAATTTTGCTAATGATATAGGGGTTAATAGCGTCTAGCTTTAAACTGTTACAGGGTAGACCTTGCAAAACAAGTGAATCCTTGATTTCTTGTAAAAGATTCAGATAATTTTCCTCAGTCTTATCAGACTCATCACTAAGATATTGTACATTTAACTTTACGATATCATCTATAAGTACAAGCAATGTAAAAACCTCGTGCCGTTTTTCAAATAACGCAATTTTGTTTTGATGTTGTGCTGTTCTAAGTGAGATTATAATTGCTGTAAAAGATAGCATTGTAGGTACAACCCAAGATGCGACAGTATTTATTGATGAAATGTTAAGCGCTACATTATCGGATGAGGCTGTAAATCGATATCCAAGCAAAAACAGTATTGCAATCATTAATACAATTGAAGATGTAACTATAAGTGCAAATGTCTTAAAATATCTTTTTATAAAGCTTATCATCCTAACCTCGTTACTTATACCCGTTGGTTATAATTTTAGCACGATATTAGTAGATTTACAATATGACATTTCGTACGAATTTTTTAAAAACAATGGTTAAAAGCACTTGCAAAATTAAATGTATTATGGTATAATAATCGGGCGGTAAATTCGAGTTTTGCCGCTAAAACGTAGATGTGATGGTTCTTTTGTGCTGTTTTTGTACAGTTGTCATCATATCGAGAAGAACGAAAGGAATAAAAAATGCCAACAATTTCAATGAAACAACTACTTGAAGCAGGCGTACACTTCGGACATCAAACACGCCGCTGGAACCCAAAGATGAAAAAGTATATCTTTGGCGCACGTAACGGGATCTACATTGTAGACCTATCAAAAACAGTTAAACTACTGGACACAGCCCTTGGTTTTATTCGTGACACTGCACAGGATGGCGGAAGCATTCTGTTTGTAGGTACAAAAAAGCAGGCTGGCGACAGCATCCGTGAAGAGGCAGAGCGTTGTGGAATGCACTATGTAAACGCACGTTGGTTAGGCGGAATGCTAACAAACTTCAGAACTATACGTCACCGTATCGATCGCCTAGAGCAGCTACGTCGTATGGAAGCTGAGGGAACATTTGATCTACTACCAAAAAAAGAAGTTATTAAGCTACAGCTTGAGATAGATAAACTAGAGAAGTTCCTTGGCGGCGTTAAAAAGATGGATCGCCTACCGTCTGCACTATTTATTGTAGACAGCAAGAAGGAGCATATTGCAGTAGCAGAAGCTCGCAAACTTGGTATACCAATTGTAGCTATAGTTGATACAAACTGTGATCCAGACGAGATCGACTATGTAATCCCTGGTAACGATGATGCTATACGTGCCGTTAAGCTAATTGCAGGTGCAGTTGCAGATTCAGTAATCGAGGGCCGTGGTGGTGCTGTCGAGGAAGAGGAAGTATCGGCAGAGGATAACGAATAATATTATAACAGAAAGGATTGGTCATAATTATGGCTTTTACAGCACAGGATGTTAAAGAACTGCGTGAGCGTACCGGTTGTGGTATGATGGACTGCAAAAAGGCACTTGCCGAAGCAGATGGAGATATGGAAAAGGCGATGGACAACCTTCGTGAAAAGGGTCTTGCCGCAGCTGCTAAAAAAGCAGACAGAATTGCAGCGGAGGGTATGGTTTATGCTTGCTCTGACATTGCAAATAAAATAGGTGTTATTATCGAAGTTAACAGCGAAACCGATTTCGTTGCTAAGAATGAAGCTTTCCGTGCATTTGTTGCGGACGTTGCAGGCGTTGTAGCCAAGGAAAATCCTGCAGATGTTGAAACACTGCTTACACTTGATATGGGTGGCATGACAGTTGAGGCATCACTACAGGATAAGATACTTGTTATTGGCGAGAACATGAAGATTCGTCGTTTCGAGCGTTTTGAGGGTGCATCGGTTGCCTACATCCATGGCGGCGGTACACATGCTGTTTTAGTTAACTTTAATGTGGACGACAGTATAGCTGCAAAACCTGAGTTCGAGAACTTTGGTCGTGATATAGCAATGCAGATTGCTGCTGTAAACCCACTTTACCTTGTACCTGCCAATGTACCGGCAGAGGTACTTGACCATGAAAAAGAGATTCTAACTGCACAAGCCATCAACGAGGGTAAGCCTCAGGAAATTGCTGAGAAGATGGTTGCAGGTCGTATCAAGAAGTACTACAAAGAATTCTGCCTATTAGAGCAGGAGTTTGTAAAAGATCCTGATAAGACTATCGCTGCATATGTTGCCGATACAGCAAAGGCACTTGGCGGAAATATCGAGATTACAGGTTTTGTTCGTTTTGAAAAAGGCGAGGGACTTGAGAAGCGTCAGGACAACTTTGCAGAAGAAGTTATGGGTCAGATTAAGTAATATAGTTACTATATATTATACTAACAGGGATAGGCAGGTTGCCTATCCCTGTTTTTTGTAATCCCTATGTTTGACAGGATGGGTATCTTGTGCTAATATTAAAACAAAAAAGGTATAAAGTAGTTATACAGTTGGTTGTTAAAGTAAACTTTTCGGTAGGAGGTTAAAACAATGAACCAAGGTAAAAAGGTTAAACCACGAATAAGAGATGCAATAAATAAAGAGCTACGTGAGCATCGAAGCACATTTATAGTTTTTAGTATTCTAAGGCTCGTTGTAGTTGCGGTAATGGTGCGCCAATTCTTTTTAGAGAACTATGCAGGTGTTTTCTTTTGCGTGTTAACCTTACTGCTTTTTTACATTCCAAGCTGGGTGCAGGTTAAGATGAATATAGAGCTACCACCGGCACTGGAGATAACGATATTCTTCTTTATATTTGCTGCGGAAATTCTGGGCGAGATAAATGCGTTTTATGTAAAGATACCGGGATGGGATACAATGTTACATACGTTTAACGGGTTTTTGGCGGCTGCTGTCGGCTTTTCGCTAGTGGTAATATTAAACGATAACGACAGGTTAACATTTGATCTTTCGCCGGTTTTTATGGCGCTAATGGCGTTTTGCTTTTCTATGACAGTTGCGGTAGTATGGGAGTTCTTTGAGTTTGGTATGGACTATTTTTTCTTTACCGACATGCAAAAAGATACTGTTATAAATGCACTTCATACCGTTGCACTTGATACAACTCAAACAAATACTGTAGTTAGCATAACCGGAATACAGGAAATATATATAGAGGGCGAGCCACTTGGCTTAGGCGGATATCTTGATATTGGATTACTTGATACGATGAAGGACATGATTGTTAATTTTATCGGTGCTGTTGTGTTTTCTGTTTGTGGGTTCTTTTATGTAAAATCTAAAGGAGGCAAACGCACTATTGCTCAAAGCTTTGTACCTGTACGAAAGGCCAAAAAATAGTATAATAAGGATAAGATAACACCGTGGCTGATGACCCTTCTAGGTCTATATACAGCCGCGGTGTAATTGTTTTATCTTGTTATCTTATAGTTTCTTGATTCGAACTGGATTTCGTTAAAGTCGGCTTTCATATTAAGATAAAGTGATAGATAAAAAAAGTAGTTTGATAGCAACCCTAAGAAATCGTGAAGTTCGTTCGGAACAGTGTTTCCAAGCCTTTCGTGGGCATAGGCAAGGCGGGTAAGGGATTTAAAGTTGTTTCTAATAATATGGGCAAGCGTTGCAGAATTACAACCAAAAGGGACAACAAACATATTACATCTACCGGCTGTTAAAGATTTTAACCGTTCATAAGCGGATAGAATTAAATCAAACTCCTGCTCTGTAACACTAAGAAATGTTCTAAGCGTAGGGTTTAGGTGATATACAGTAGTAGTAATAAATTCAAGCTCCTTGTAAAGCTCATTATCATCTATGTTGGAGGCAAGGTTACCGATTTTACTTGCTATTTCATCAGATAAAATTTCAAAATCACATGCTAAACTTTTTTTAGGATCCTCT
>CAYJKW010000082.1:0-9303 GCA_964370765.1 uncultured Oscillospiraceae bacterium | reverse complement strand
AAGGTCTAGAGCTTGAAATCGTAAGCACATCAACATTCACTAACGATTCGGCCAGCGATTTCTCCGTACAGCTTAACGATGCTAAGAATGCAGGTGCAGAGTTAGTATTCCTTCCAATCTATGCAGAGCCAGCTTCACTAATCCTAAACCAGGCAAATGCTATGGGCTTTAGCCCAATATTCTTTGGTTGCGATGGTCTTGACGGTATTCTAACACTTGAAGGTTTTGATACAACCCTTGCAGAGGGCACAATGCTTCTAACCCCATTTGCCGCCGATGCACAGGATGACGCTACAGTTTCCTTTGTTACAAAGTATGTAGAGGCATACGGTGATACACCTAACCAGTTTGCAGCAGACGGCTACGACTGTATCTATGCAATCTACAATGCAGCAACTGCAGGTGAGGTTACAACCGAGATGTCGGCAGAAGAAATCTGTACTATCATGATTGAGCAGTTTACAACAATGACATTTGATGGTTTAACAGGCGCTGGCATGACATGGAACGAAGTTGGAGAGGTTTCCAAGGCTCCTCAGGCTGTTATAATTCAAGATGGAGTATATGTTGGCAGATAACTGCAAAACATTATTTCAAATAGGCAGGTAGACGGCGGCTGTATGCCAATTACTTTATTCAGTTCAATATCAGGGCTGTGACAAGTTTAAAGCTCTGTCACAGCCCTAATTTATTTAATAAAACTTTTATCAGTAACCTACTCTGCATGATAAAGGAATACGAGATAAGCACTGCAGAGTACAAATAGGAGATTTCAATGATTTCTATACTAAACAATCTCATAAACGGCCTTAGTCTTGGCAGCGTGTATGCCATTATAGCGCTCGGATACACGATGGTATACGGTATCGCTAAGATGCTAAACTTTGCACATGGCGATGTTATTATGGTCGGTGGCTATGTAAGCTTTATCGCCATTTCAAACACGGGGCTTGGTGTTATACCGTCAATACTTCTCGGAATAACTGTATGTACTGTTTTAGGTATAGTTATCGAGCGTCTTGCATACAAACCACTACGTCAAGCTACATCGCTCGCAGTTTTAATTACTGCAATCGGTGTAAGTTATCTGCTACAGAATCTGGCACTTTTAATCTGGGGCTCCAGCTCAAAGTTCTATCCTACAATTATCGACATACCACCTATTTCACTTTTTGATGGCCAGCTTGTAATATCTTCAGCATCTATTGTAACTGTTATTAGCTGCGTTATCATTATGATTACACTTACATTCTTTATTAACAAGACAAAACTTGGAAAGGCAATGCGTGCCGTATCGGAGGATAAAAGTGCAGCTCAACTAATGGGAATAGATGTTAACTTTACAATATCGGTTACATTCGCAATCGGTGCCGCACTTGCTGCAGTCGCCGGTGTGCTTTTACTCTCGGCCTACCCGTTAATGACACCCACGCTTGGCTCTATGCCCGGTATTAAAGCCTTTACCGCAGCGGTATTTGGCGGTATCGGCTCCATCCCCGGCGCATTAATCGGTGGAATTTTGCTAGGTGTAATCGAGATCTTTGGCAAGGCATATATATCTACTCAGCTATCCGATGCAATTGTATTCGCAGTATTGATCGTTGTATTACTGGTTCGCCCTACAGGTCTTTTAGGCAAGCCAATACATGAGAAGGTGTAGGTTAATATGACTAAAGATAAGATGAGCAAAACCACACGTAAAAATATTATCACCTATGCAATGGTAACTGTAACATTTATAGTAATGAGCCTACTTGGCTCAGCCGGCTTGCTATCAAACTCACTCGAGGGGCAGTTAATCCCTATCTGTGCATATATAGTAATGGCGATATCGCTTAACCTTACGGTAGGTATAATGGGTGAGCTATCGCTTGGTCATGCCGGTTTTATGAGTGTAGGAGCATTTGCCGGAATAATTGCATCAAGCGTGCTTGAAAATGTAATCCCATTCGATTTTATAAGGCTTTTTGTATCTATGTTTTTCGGTGCAATTGCGGCGGGTATCATAAGCGTTGCGGTAGTTTTTCCGGTACTTAGGCTACGTGGCGACTATCTTGCAATCGTAACCCTTGCATTTGGCCAGATAGTTAAAAACATTATCGACATACTGTATATCGGCATAGATTCTAACGGCCTGCATTTTGCTACAGTGTCAGCCGAGAGTATCGAACTTGCCGAGGGTGGCAAGATGATACTTCAAGGTGCTATGGGCGCTGTAGGGTATGAGAGTACCTCCACATTTTTAGCAGGATTTATTCTTATTATCTTTACACTTTTTGTTGTACTAAACTTTATAAACAGCCGCTCAGGGCGTGCAGTAATGGCACTAAGAGATAATAGGATTGCGGCAGAATCTATAGGCATATCCCCAGCCCGCTATAAATCTATGGCATTTATAATTTCTGCTATGCTTGCAGGCATGGCAGGCGTGCTTTTCTCCATGAACTTTACAACCGTAGTCGCAAGGAAATTTGATTTTAATACATCGATATTAATTCTTATGTTTGTTGTACTTGGTGGCATAGGAAACATTCGTGGCTCAATAATTGCGGCAACACTGCTTACAATTCTGCCTGAGCTTCTTCGCGGTGGATTATCAGACTACCGTATGTTAATATATGCTGCAATCTTGATCTTAGTTATGATTGCAACAAACAACTCGGTGATTCGTGATAGGATAAATGTTGTAAAGAGCAAACTATCATCTAAAAAGGAGGGTAAAGCTAATGTCTGAGAAGCTGTATCCGATACCGGCCACAGGGTTTCTTACCGGTAGAGACATAGATAAACCCCCTATACTTGAGTGTATAAATCTTGGTATATCGTTTGGCGGACTTGCCGCAGTTGATGGCCTTAACCTTTCAATCGGCAGGACCGAAATATCCGGTCTTATAGGGCCTAATGGCGCCGGCAAAACAACAGTATTTAATCTGCTTACAAAGGTTTACCAGCCTACAGCAGGCACCATTCTTCTTGACGGAATGGATACACACAACATGAATACCGTAGCGGTTAACCGCGCCGGAATAGCAAGAACATTTCAAAACATCAGATTATTTAACAAGCTAAGTGTATTAGATAACGTTAAGGTTGCCATGGATGCACAAATTAAATACAATCTGTTTAGCGGCATATTTAGGATAGGAAAATACTGGCACGAAGAAAAGGCAGCCAAAGAGCGTGCCTATGAGCTTTTAAGTATTTTTGATATGCAGGATCTTGCTAAAAAGGAGGCCGGCAGCCTTCCATACGGTGCACAGCGAAGACTAGAGATCGTAAGGGCACTCGCTACAAATCCATCACTGCTATTGCTGGATGAACCTGCTGCCGGTATGAACCCATCCGAAACGGCAGATCTAATGGCAAATATAAGAAAAATCAGGGATGATTTTGAAATTGCTATTCTATTAATCGAGCATGATATGAGCCTTGTGATGAATATCTGTGAGGGAATTGCGGTTCTAAACTACGGAAAACTTATTGCAAAGGGTACTCCGGAAGAGATTCAGGCAAATCCGGCAGTTATCGAGGCATATCTTGGAAAACAGAAGGAGGAGTGAATATGTCAGCAAATTTAAAGGTTGATGATATCCATGTATTTTATGGCAGTATTCACGCAATCAAGGGTGTTTCCTTTTCGGTAACGCAGGGTGAAATAGTTACCCTAATCGGTGCAAACGGCGCAGGTAAATCTACCATTCTTAATACTGTCGCACAGCTAATACCCACAAAAAGTGGCTCCATTAGTTTTATGGATCAAAACCTGGATAAGGTATTGGCACATAAGGTAGTTTCAAAAGGGCTTGCATTAGTTCCCGAAGGAAGAAGAATTTTCCAGCAGATGTCCGTTTTAGAAAACCTAGAGATGGGTGCATACACCCATAAAAGTGAGGCATTGCACGAAGATTTAGAGATGGTATTCGAGCTTTTTCCAAGGTTAAAGGAGCGTACAAAGCAGGTAGCAGGCACACTATCCGGTGGCGAACAACAGATGCTTGCAATGGGTAGGGCCATGATGAGCCATCCAAAACTATTAATGCTTGATGAACCTTCGATGGGACTTGCACCCATACTGGTTGAGCAGATTTTTGATATAGTAGTAAACCTAAACAAACTTGGAACCACCATACTGTTAGTAGAACAAAATGCACAGATGGCATTATCGGTTGCAGATAAAGCATACGTACTTGAGACAGGTAAAATCGTCGATAGCGGTACAGGCGCCGAACTACTAGCAAGTGATACCATAAAAAAAGCATACCTTGGTGGCTAACTAACAACATCAAACTAACGACCTGCCCTAACCGGCAGGTTTTATTGTTTTAGTTTACTGTGTATCCTTATAGTTTTTATGCTAAATATTAACTGCAACTAGAAAAACATTCAACATTATCATTTTTTTGATTTTTTAGTTAATAAACCTATTGACAATTTAGTTAGTTTGTGCTAACCTAAAGAAGGTTAGTAATCACTAACAAGCTAGCCGGCAATATATTCTTGTAATTATATATTGTGGTATGCTTTGTATAGCAAATAAAGATTATCCGACTACCTATAATTTAATGGCAACAATCTTCCCTAAGTTAATAGAATAATCCTATACTTTACATTTAACAATTATGTATAGAGTTTAAGACGAGGTTAGTTGCAACTAACAAACAAGAGGTGTTTTATGAGCGTTGTAATCGTTGGCGGAAACGAATGTATGGAAAGAATGTATATAAATACCTGCAAAGAATATGGCTATAAAGCAAAGGTATTTACAAAGATGAAGGGCGAAATACGCAAAAAAATAGGTTCACCCGATATGATAATACTATTTACACGTACAGTGTCTCACAAGATGTTGGATTCGGTAAGGTGTGAGGCCAAACGTAGTAACCTTAAGATAGAGCATGTTCATTCCAGCTCCCTTTCGGCATTAAAAACTGCTTTGGAGGCAATGTAGTATAGCTATGATCAACGAAAAAAAATTGATAGAACATTGCTCGCTTACATTATCATCACTAAAAACTGCAAATCTATTTACTGTAAGGTTTGTGGATATAGTTAGCCTTAAAAAGGATATCAGCTTTTGGAGTGATAAGTTTGCCGATAGCGGAGTAAAGATAACTTTGCTAAGAACAAGTAACAACTCGGCACTAATTTATCTATACCGTGAGGATATGCTAATTAAAGATATGGCAGATCCAAGTGCTAAAAAAATCCTGTTACAGTATGGGTATAATGATTTTAATGTAGCTAAGGTACTAAAAAGACTATCGTCAAGGCTATGCGAGTACGAGGAATTCCCGCACGAGATAGGCTTGTTTTTAGGCTACCCACCAAAAGATGTCGAGGGTTTTATCTGTAACGGCGGTAAAAACTGTACCCTGTGTAGGTATTGGAAAGTGTACGGTGAAAAAGAAGAGGCGCTACAGCGATTTGCAAGATACGATAAATGCAAAAGAATATATAAGAACCTATGGCAAGCAGGCAGAGATATTATGCAGCTGACTGTAAAAAAACAGTCGGTTGCCTAATCAATATAAAATCAAGAAGGAGACTAAAGTAATGAGTAAAGTAGCAGTTGTTTATTGGAGCGGTACAGGTAACACCGAGGCTATGGCAAACCTAGTTGCAGAGGGTGCAAAAGGTAAAGGTGCAGAGGTCGATGTTTTAACATCTGATAAGTTTACAGCCGATATGGTTGCAAATTATAGTAGCATTGCTTTTGGATGCCCATCCATGGGTGCCGAGGTGCTGGAAGAGACCGAATTCCAACCAATGTGGGACAGCGTAAAAGATAGCCTAGCAGATAAAAACGTTCTTCTTTTCGGATCCTATGGCTGGGGTGACGGCGAATGGATGAGAAACTGGGAAGAAGAGACTACCGCAAAAACATTAGAAACATACATGTGCAACGAAGCACCCGATGCCGAAGCTGAGGCAGCTTGCAAAGCATGCGGAGAGAAGTTGGCATAATTTAACAATATATGTTAAAATAGAAAACCTAAGGTGTAACTTGGGTTTTCTATTATTAGGAGGATAAATATGCGAGCCGAAACAAAAAAACTATTATCTGTATCGCGAAGGCTACTTCTTAATACCACAAAGACAGAAAACCAGATTGCAAAGCTTCTATATGTATCCGAAACCTCCCTAAGGCAACTTTACCTACATAATTTCGGAATGCCACCTAAAAGATATATAAGGTTGGTAAAGCTTAAAAAAGCAAAAACGCTACTTAGAATTACCGATAAATCGATATCTGATATAGCTTATGAGATTGGTTATATAAACACAAGCAAGTTTAGCGAGGCATTTAAATCTATCTATGGTATTACACCATCAGCCTATCGAAAAAAGGTAAAACAGGCAGAAAAAAGCGGTTTAAGAGTGGAAAACGGTAATGCGAGTGGTATATAATATATAGACTAATTATACTCAAGGGGTGCGTGATGTTTAACTTTATAACAAAACAGCATAAGCTAATATTTGCAGCAGGAGCGGCCACCGGTCTTGCAATTTTAGGTTTGCTTAAAACAAAAAAGGCTCGTGAGCTTGCAGTAAAAGGTGTTGCCGGCGGAATTATGCTAAAAGATAAAGCATTAGAAACTGCTGCTAACATTAAAGAAGAGGCAGATGACATTGTATGTGAAGCAAAGTGTGTAGCAAAAAATGAGTGCTGCTGTGGCGATGACTGCGAGTGTGATATTCAGTAGTTATCCTTAGCCTAACCAAAGAGGAATGGAATTTAGTATGAAATATCACATAGTCTGTGATAAGCCTTCAAGGCTTCGAGTTCGCTTTGGCAAATACATTATAACTAAGGGGCAGTCATACGGTATATCCGAACTGCTCCTTTCTTTGCCTGGTGTAATAAGTGTTTTGTCAAACGATATAAACGGTTCGGTACTTGTTAAATACGACAAGCAAACCACAAGAGATTTAGTTTTAGATAAGCTTTCGTCTATTAAGCTATCGGATATAAAGGACGGGGTACCCACGGCCGAGCAAAAGTCTGTTATCTTAGAAAACGAAACAAAAAAAAGAATTATTACACATTGTATCAGCTATGTCTTAAGGCAGGCTTTTTTACCGCTTTATATAAACAGGGCCTACACCCTTTATCGTGCAGTACCGTATATTATCAACGGCTTAAAGGCATTATGTGCCAAAAAAATAAATGTAGATCTGTTAGATGGCACCGCAATAACGGCTTCGTTACTGTCACAAAACTATAAAACAGCATCGTCGACCATGTTTTTACTACGACTCTCCGACCTACTGTTAGAGTACTCTAATCTGCGTGCTAAACATGCACTTGCACAAAGCCTTACAATAAATGTAGATATGGTTTGGCTTATTAAAGATGGCATCGAGATAGAGGTTCACCAGCGTGATATCCTAGTGGGCGATGTTATAAGGATTAGGCAGGGTAGCTTAATACCTATCGATGGCACAGTTGTGGCCGGTGATGCACTTATAAACGAATCCACGATGACCGGCGAGCCTATACCGGTTCATAAAACTGTAGATAGCACGGTTTTTGCAGGTACCGTTTTAGAGGATGGCGAGATTGATATAGAGGTTTTAAGCCTACAAAACGATTCACGAATCGCAAAGATTATCAACCTAATCGATACCGGCGAAAAAGAAAAGGCGATGGTGCAGGGACGTGCCGAAAGGCTTGCCGATGATATTGTACCGGTAAGTTTCGGACTGTTTTTTGCCACCCTTGTTATAACCGGAAGCATAACACGTGCATTATCTGTGCTTATGGTAGATTTCTCCTGTGCAATCAAGCTTACAACCCCGATTACAATTATATCCGCACTTAAAGAGAGTGTAACACATGATATTTTGGTAAAAGGCGGTAAGTATCTCGAAATTCTATCAAAGGTTGATACCGTTGTTTTTGATAAAACCGGTACGCTTACAAATGCCGTACCCAAGGTATCAAAGATAATCACTATAGACGAAAAATACAATGAAAATGATGTCCTAAAAATTGCCGCATGCCTTGAGGAACATTTCCCGCACAGCGTTGCTGCCTCCATCGTTAGTGAGGCAAAGCTACGTGGCCTACATCACCCGGAAAAGCATGGCAAGGTTAAATATATCGTAGCACACGGCATTGCAAGCCTTTACAAAAACAAACATTCTGTTATTGGCAGTAGGCATTTTGTATTCGAGGACGAAAAGGTCCCCTACCCTACCGATATGGAGCAATGGATAACAAACGAGATAGGAACCGATAGTGCTGTCTATCTTGCCGTTGATAGTAAACTTATCGGTATTATCTGTGTAAACGACCCACCAAGGGATGATGCTAAATTTACTATAGAGATGCTTCGCAAAGAGGGTGTAAAAGACCTATTTATGATAACCGGCGATAGCGAGAGTAACGCAAATCATATAAGCAAACTTTTAGGGATTGATAGATACTACTCCTCCATCCTGCCGGATGAAAAAGCCTCCATCATCGAGGAACTAAAGGCCGAGGGTAGAACAATCCTAATGGTAGGTGATGGCATTAACGACACACCGGCGCTTAGCGTTGCCGATGTCTCCCTTACATTAAATGGCTCGTCCGATATTGCAAGGGAGGTTGCCGATATCTCGGTTTTATCGCATGAACTCACAAAGATAGTTGAGGCAATACGGCTTTCAAAAAAGCTAATGCAAAAAATCCATAGGCAATACGGCATTATTGTAACGTTTAATACAGGTCTGATAATTCTTGGTCTTTTGGGGGCAATTATGGCAGGATCATCCGCATGGCTTCATAATGCATCGACAATCGCACTTACCATAACATCGGCTAACCCTGTAATGAAAAAAGAAGACACAATCAAACTTTTGGAGGTAGATGATAATGAAACAGCATAAATTTTGGTCTTATCTTGCAGTTTTCGCAATGATTATGTGTATCTATACAGGGTATAAGCACAGGTAACGATAGTTGACAAAAAACATATTCAGAACACCCACAAAGAATTAGCTTTGTGGGTGTTCTTGTGTTGTTTAATAGATGTATACAACAAAATATGATCATATTTGCAAATTATTGACGCTACTGTCTGTAGCTATTTTTTGTTCAACTTGCATGTTTTCGTTCGTCCGGATTGTGCAACATACAAAAAATTATGAAAACCACTTGATTTATTTTGTTTATGTGGTAAAATATAACCAAGTTTCGGAAACGTATCCGGTAACGTATCCGGAGATAGAAACAATCCGAACTGTACCGAGATTTTATTTTAATTAATTAGGAGGAGACGTGATGAAATTCAAGAAGCTTGGCGCATTATTACTAAG
>CAYJKW010000081.1:0-9329 GCA_964370765.1 uncultured Oscillospiraceae bacterium | reverse complement strand
CCTTAGCAGGGTCAACAATACCTGCCTTTATCATGTCAACATACTCTTCTTTTTGTGCATCGAAGCCATAGTTAACCTTGTTAGAATTTAATATCTTATCAAGAATAACGGAACCTTCAATACCTGCATTTGCAGAAATCTGACGAAGAGGAGCTTCTAATGCCTTTAATACAATTGCAGCACCTGTTGCTTGGTCGCCAGTTAGAGTTGCGGCCACATCCTTTACTGCTTTGATAGTGTTAAGTGGTGCAACACCACCGCCTGCAACGATTCCTTCTTCAACTGCAGCACGTGTAGCGGAAAGTGCATCTTCGATACGAAGTTTCTTTTCCTTCATCTCTACCTCTGTAGCTGCACCAACCTTAATTACTGCAACACCACCGGATAGTTTAGCTAAACGCTCCTGTAGTTTTTCACGATCAAAATCACTTGTAGTTGTATCTATCTGAGCCTTAATTTGACCAATACGCTCTTTAATTGTAGCTGGTTTTCCTGCGCCACTAACAATTATTGTGTTTTCCTTTTGCACACAAACCTGACCGGCTTTACCAAGCATTTCAAGAGTAGCATCTTTAAGCTCAAGGCCAACCTCTTCGCTTATAACGGTACCACCTGTTAGGATAGCAATATCTTGCAACATTTCTTTGCGACGATCTCCAAAACCAGGTGCTTTAACACCTACACAGGTGAATGTTCCGCGAAGACGGTTTACAAGAATAGTTGTTAGTGCTTCGCCCTCGATATCCTCGGCAACAATAACAAGCTTTTTACCGGATTGTACAATCTGCTCAAGAAGTGGAAGGATGTCAGCAATTACAGAAATTTTCTTATCGGTAATTAACAGAAGTGCATCATCAATTATCGCTTCCATCTTTTCGGCATCTGTTACCATATAAGGTGAGATATATCCGCGGTCAAACTGCATACCCTCTACAACCTCTGTGTAGGTTTCTGCAGTTTTGCTCTCTTCAATAGTGATTACACCATCTGACGATACCTTCTCCATTGCTTCGGCAATTAGTGTACCGATTGTTTCGTCAGCGGCAGAAATTGTAGCTACACGTGCAACATCTTTGCTTCCTGAAAGTTTTTTGCTATTTGCTTTTAAAGCATCAACAGCAGCAACTACAGCTTTGCTCATGCCACGCTTAACATCCATGGGGTTTGCGCCTGCAGCAACATTCTTCATGCCTTCCTGAACAAGTGCTTGTGCAAATACGATTGCTGTTGTAGTACCGTCACCGGCTGCATCGTTAGTTTTTGTTGCAACTTCACGTAAAAGCTGAGCGCCCATGTTTTCATAGCTATCAGCAAGCTCTATCTCTTTAGCTATGGTTACGCCGTCGTTTGTAATTAGTGGCGCACCAAATTTCTTGTCAAGTACAACGTTGCGGCCTTTGGGGCCAAGTGTGATTTTTACTGTATCGGCAAGCTTATCAATACCGACTAAAAGATTCTTGCGAGCCTGCTCGCCATGTTCAATAATTTTAGCCATTAAATTTTACCCCTTATTATTCTTTTATTACTTTTCAACAATAGCCAATATGTCGGACAATCTTACAATTAAGCAGTCCTTTCCGTCCATCTTTACTTCGGTACCGGCATATTTGGATGCAATAACCTTATCGCCCTTTTTAACAGTCATCTTTACTTCGTTACCGTCGACTATGCCGCCGGGGCCTACTGCCAAGACTTCGGCAATCTGTGGTTTTTCTTGAGCGCTTCCCGGTAAAACTATTCCGCTTTTTGTAGTTTCCTCTGCTTCAACCGCCCTGATAACAACACGATCTGCAAGTGGTTTAATCTTCATTAAAATACCTCCTGTAAAACTTTTTGGCACTCTGTGCCTTTGAGTGCTAATGATATTATAATCAGTATAGGATAAAAATGCAAGGGTTTTTTAAAAATTTTTTTATTTTTTCGATAAAACATTTTAATACCTATGTTGCAAAATATCTAAAAAACAAGTAGTGTACCATAATTTGGTGATTTTTATATTAAGAATGTGATTACTATCAATAAATTACTTTTTTGTCAGGGTCTGCTGCCTTAACTTCATTCTACGCCAGTTGATAAAACCATACATATCATTAACTAGAAATACCGCAAAACAGATAACCATTGTAAGATAGGCTATATTTTTTAGGGTTGCTAAGCTCCAAAGTACTATTAATACAATATCATTCACTGCGTAGGCGGTAGCATAATACTCACTTCTATAGTATGTAAGTGAAACTGCGATGAAGCTTGTTGCGACAGATAGGGTGCTTAAATAAAGATAAGCTGTATCAAAAAAGCTAAGTATAAAGAAGAATGCAGTTGTGACCACTATGGTTAAAATACAGATAATAGTTATTTTTTTCCTATTAAGATTTGCAACTGCAACCTCTCTTTTATTATTATGGTATGGGTTTTTTATCCATGCAACCATAGCAACAACTGCTGCTGGAGCTGTCATTCCTAGGTATGTTATCATCTCCCCGTAATATGAAAGATCGAATGATATTATTCCGTAAAGTAGACTAAAAATAACAGTCAATAGTTGGCCTAACATATTTCCTTTTGCTAAAAAGATTAATGCGGTTACTCCGATAAGTGATGCTATTAATGATAATGTGTGAAACCCTTCGCCTATAATATAACTTGCAATTATAGCCGATACCGAGGACAACCATAGATATTTCTCGAAACGGTTAAAATAATTGATAACAGACATAAAAAAACTCCAAAAAAATATTCATAGCATACATCTTCAAAGACCTAACGATGTACGTATGAATGTTGTAAATCATTCTCACCCGGTGGCGATTTGTATCATTATAGCATTTACCATGCTGTTAATCAAGCCACAACCTACGCTAAATTTATAATTTTTGGTCATATTGTTATTATAAGTTTCTTTTGTTTGACAAATATATGTAAAAATAAGTTTCTTTTTGTTGAAATTTGTGTTATTATTAAAACAATAATAGTCAAATGGAAATTAAGATATGATTAAAAATAAAAATTTATTTCTTATCAAGATATTAACAATATTTTTGCTGTTATGGTTAACTACTACTACAGCTTATGCGGACGAGGACATATCGTCACAACCTGAACAGACACAGCAGGAAGACCAAGCGGAGCCAACGGCTACAAGAGGTGTGTTTAATGCACCTCAGGAGATTAAAGCTTTTTGGATAACTGCCGGTGTAGACTATGCTACAAGTAGCTCTGACACTGAAGACAGCATAAAAAATCAAATAACCGATATTATTTCTCAGGCAGAAGAATATGGGTTCAATACAATTTTTGTACCGCTTGAGTCAGCGAACGGTGTTATATATGCTAGCTCTAAACTAAAAAGTGCAACAGGATTTGATGCTTTTGACTACATATTAAATGCTGCAAGGGCAAACGATATTTATGTTTACCCTGTTTTCTCTGCCTCTTATCAGATGATAGGTGAGGAATTTTTACAGGCACAGGAGCTTTCCTCAGACATACGGACCGATGCCGCGATAAATCTTGAAGACTTTATTAAAATATATGATGTAGAAATAATTTTTCTTGATGGTTATCAGAATCCCGGCACGATAAATACCATGTCATTATATCGTAGTGATGGCGGCGGGATGGGATATGATAACTGGATGAATGAGGGTGCAACATCACTAATAACATCACTTGTAGATACAGTAAAAACAATACGACCAGAAACAGGTGTTGGGCTAATGGTTGAGTCTGTATGGGCAAATGCCGAGACTGACATATCCGGTAGCAAGACAACTGCCGACTATGAGATGTTGACCGATGGTCATATAGATATTAACACCATCCTTAGCGATGTGCCGGTAGATGCTGTGGCGGTTGATATTATCGGTTCAATAACCGACGAATCGTTGCCGTTTGAGGAGGTGCTTACATGGTGGGCTCAAAAAAGTGCCAGCTACGAGATTCCAGCAATTGCACTAATCAACAATCAAAATCTTGGAACTGATGCTGATGGTTGGCAAGCTCCGGATCAGGTTATGCGTCAGGTTATACTAACGCGTGACATAGATAATGTGTTAGGGTCGGTATTCCACTCCTACGCCGATCTTTTAGAAAACCATGAAGATAGTACCGATGTGTTAATAAGATACTATGATAATATGGTACAGACCTCTGATATTCTTACCGACCTTGCGGTTAGCCGCCCTGAAAAACAAGACTATACAACGTTTGAGTCACAAGCACATTTTTATGGTGCATCTGATCCAAACTTTGCACTATATCTAAATGATGAAGAGCTGGAAAGGAATGAAAACGGTGTGTTTTCTGCAGCCTTTGATCTAAAAGCAGGTTTAAATACCTTTACATTTACCCACAAAGAAAAAGATGTTGTGTATAACATTACTCGTGAGGTACAGATATTTGGCGATGTTTCGCCTTCCGGTTCGGTTACCGTAGAAGGAGGAACAAAACTTACATTCTCTGCCGAGGCCTATAAAGACACAACTGTCACCGCATCAATTAACGGTAGTACAGTAACACTTACCCCCACCGAAATTGAAGCAGATGAAGAATCTAGCTACACAAGCTACATTACATATACAGGAAGCTATACTATTCCGCAAGGCGATGCTGCATCATCATCACTTGGGAACATAGTGTTTACAGGTGTGTGGGGTGGAATTACTCAGACGAAGGAGGCGGCAGCGGTTAAGGTTGCATCAAATGTTCCGGTTGATAATGGGCATCTTGTAATGGTAACAGCCGATCAAGCAAGAACCTATCCTACAAGCGTACTAAACTCTGACCCGTGGGGAACAGCTTTCCCGTTGCCTAAGGGAACGGTCGATTATGTAGTGAGTGACCTTTTAACCTATCAGGACGGAGATTCAACATATAATTACTATATACTTAAATCAGGTCATCGTGTAAATGCATCCGATGTATCCTCACAAGGCGTGCAACCTGGACTTACAAGTACTATAAGCGCTGCCACGTTTACTGCCGATGCCAACTATGCCTACCTTACTATAACACCGTCGGTTAAAATGGCGTATGTATCAGAGTTGACACCATTAAACTTCAATAACGAGGATGGATTACAGGGTAACTTCTCTGCTACAAATTTTAGTATCCTTATAAAGTATTCAACACTAGCTCCGGAAGCGATTCCTCTTATTGCCCAGAATAATATTTTTTCAGGAGTCAATATGGTACAAGAGGGGGCAGACGTACGAATTAATATGCCCCTTACTACGGCAGGAGGATTCCTTGGATATATCTCTTATTATGATTCGGCCGGTAATCTTGTGTTTAGATTTAATCAAAAACCTACCACGGTAAGTCAGCTAAAAGTTTATATTGATCCTGGTCATGGAGGAAGCGATCCGGGAGCAATCCCAATCCCCGGAATGAAATCGGAGAAGGATCTAAACTATGAGATGGCAATGAAGGTGAGCGACATTCTACGTGCACAGGGTGTACAGGTACAGGTGACCGATATGCTCAATAACAATGTTTCGCTTGACACGAGGCGTGATACAGCAATTGCATACTCGCCACATATATTTGTTAGCTTGCATCATAACTCCTCCTATACACCATCGGCGTCTGGTACTGAGGTTTGGTACTTTAATCCATACTCGAAAAGTTATGCGGCTAATATTTCGGCCGGCATATCCGGTGCGCTGGGAAGCACAAATAGGGGGGCTAAGTATGGATGGTACAGGGTTGCCTCGCATATGCATTTCCCGGCAATGTTAGTGGAATATGGATTCCTTTCTAACCCTACAGAGTATGAGAAGTTACGCACACCGGCATATCAAGATGCCATGGCACAGGCTACAGCAAGTGCAATACTGTCCTCTTTTGGATTTTAATTTATCCTAATAAAAAGTAAATATTAAGCACATTATCAGCCCCTTTAGCATAAAGTTAACTATGATGCTAAAGGGGCTTTATGAAAAAGAGAAAATATTATAAAATACGATCTGCTATTTTTACCCTAGGATTAATTACCGTTGTTGTGCTGTTTTTTATTCTGCTCGACAGCCAGATTAGGCCGGTTATTGTAACTATTGCAAACTACCAATCACATACAAGTGCTGTTCTTGCAATTAACGAGTCTGTAACCGAGGAACTACAGAATAATCCACAACTTTATGACAACCTACTTGTTCCACAGTATAATAGCGATGGGGAGATGGTTGCGCTTAATGCAAACACCTTACTTATTAACGAAGCTAAGGCAAATCTTACCGAGGTTGTAGCAGAAAGTCTTCAACAGATGGAAGAGCGAACGGTGTCTATCCCTATTGGTACACTGTTTGGTTGGCAGCTGCTTGCTGGTATGGGACCAAGATTACATTTTTCTGTAATTCCAGCATCCTATGTGGAGAGTGATATAATAACTCACATAGAAACAGCCGGTATCAATCAGACAAAAAATAGTATTTATATGAGATTTAACGTTACGGTAAGTGCAATAATTCCGGGTTATACATCAAGTGTAGACGTTAAAAATGATGTGCTAATTGCTGATTTTCTAGTGGTAGGGGAGACCCCTGTATATTATGGTAGCAACACAGTAGATAACTTTTTGGAGCCGGAGGACATGCTGTAAAATATCTTTATATTATAATAGCAGATTAGATAGGTCGCAGCACTTGGATATAACTACAATTTTCATAATAAAATTGACGTAATTAGGGGTGTGTGATATAATAAAAAAAATTCTATAAGGTAACTAATGCTTTTTAACTCATACTCTTTCTTGATTTTTTTTCCTATTGTCACCCTAGTTTATTATATAATACCTAAGCGGTTTGCTTGGGTGTTTCTTTTGGTGGCTAGTTATTATTTTTATATGGGATGGCGTGCAGAATATGCATTGCTTTTGTTTTTTTCTACCCTGTCTACATGGCTTTGTAGCTTAATAATAGACAAAATAAAAAGAACGGGTATTAATAATAAATATGCAATTATTGCCACTACTGTCGCCGCAATATTAAATCTTGGCATTCTATTTTACTTTAAATACTTTAACTTTGCAATAAGAGGGCTGGGTGCGATATTAAATCCTTTGGGTATAGAGTTTGCACCACCGGTGTTTGATATTATTTTACCGGTAGGAATTAGTTTCTTTACACTACAAGCTCTTGGTTACCTTTTTGACGTAGCCGGCGGTCGTATTGATTGTGAACGCAACTTTTTTAGATATGCACTGTTTGTATCCTTTTTTCCGCAGCTTGTTGCAGGGCCGATTGAAAGAAGTGAGAATCTACTTCCACAGCTCTTTAAAAGAGCTGACTTTGATACTGGAAATGTAGTATCAGGGTTAAGATTAATGGGGTGGGGTCTTTTTCAAAAAACAGTTATTGCTGATAGAATAGCAGGTATGGTTGACGGTGTGTTCGCATCTGATCAGGTTTCCTCGGGTTTGCTAACTGTTATTACCATGTTCTTATTTGCAATACAGATATATTGTGATTTTGCAGGATACTCTAACATTGCTATTGGTACGGCACAGGTAGTTGGAATAAAGTTATCACAAAACTTTAAAAGGCCGTATCTTGCTACAAATTTTTCCTCCTTTTGGCAAAGGTGGCATATTTCACTATCAAATTGGTTACAGGATTACATCTTTACCCCTATTTGTTGGAGCCGATGGACATCAAGAATTCCGTTTATCGGAAAGTTTTTTAAAGATCCACCTTTTCTTTCCTCTATACTGATTGTATTTATAATATCAGGGTTATGGCATGGCGCATCCTTTACTTTTGTTTTATGGGGGCTTTTACAGGGTTTTTACAGGGTGTGTGAAGAAATTACCCATCGTATATTTAAGAAAAAAGGAAAAAAGCGCAGAGGCAAGGACAGTGTGCCAATTAAGTTGTTAAAACAGCTGTGTATATTCTGCCTTTGGAGTTTTAGCTTAATATTCTTTCGTGCACCGGGTGTTGAAAGTGCTTTTTCAATGTTTCAAAACCTTGTTGTACCGTTTGAAGGGGAGCTGCTTTACTCACTTTCGACCGATACCGTTGGAATGATGGTTACACTTGTATTTATTATAGTGCTTATGGTAGCTGACACAATTCAGGAGAGGATTAATGTTAGGGACTATATCGGTCAACAAGGGTTCCTTGCAAGGTGTGCTATAGATATTTTACTGATTGTGACATTATTGGTATTTGCTACATATGGGCCGGGATATAGTGCGGCACAGTTTATCTATTTTCAATTTTAAGGGTATTAGATGAAAAAGATTATAAAGTTAATAATATTTGTTGCTGTTTTACTGCCTATAATTCTAGTTGTGTTTGCAATACTTCGACCTAAAAATGATGAATCTTTAATAATTGCAGAGGATTTTTACAAACAGCAAAACAACAGCATAGATGTTTTGTTTTTAGGTTCCAGTAGAACAGTAATGAATATTAATCCCTACGAAATTTGGGACCAAGCTGCTATACGCAGCTATGCATATGGGGCAATGGGACAACCACTATGGAGTAGTTACCACTACCTTGTTGAGGCGCTAAAATATCAATCGCCATCGGTTGTTGTGTTAGAGGTTGGTATGTTAAGTTTTAAGGAAGAATACGCTGATTATAACTTTATTGTTAAAAATACCATTGGATTAAAGCTGTCACAAAACAGGCTTGATAATATTCAGGTGTCTGCACCACAGGATATGCACCTCGATCTTATGCTGGGCTTTCCGGTATATCATAACAGATATGACGAATTGACCACTGTGGATTGGACGCTTGGCCTAGTAGGAAAAGATAGTACATATAAGGGCTTTACACCGTCCAACAATGTAGTTGTGTTCGATGTACCACATGATGAGTCGGATGATGTTGTGTTTGAGCCATCTGATAAAAGCCTTAGTTACCTAAACAAGATACTGGATTTATGTGAGCAGGAGGGGATAGAGGTATTGTTATTGGCCACCCCGGACATAATAACCGAGGAGAGTGGATGGAGTGAGGTCAACGATTCCATTGCAGCCTATGTAACACAGATAGCAGAGCAAAGAGGATTAGATTTTATATATAGCGATGAAATTGCTGGTGAGATTGGTATTGACTACAGTATTGACTTTAGAGACGAGCGGCATCTAAATATTCTGGGTGCTAAAAAGTTTAGTAGATTTATTGCAGATTACCTAAGCGATAACTATAATATCATATCGAATCCTACTGATAGCGAGCAATGGGACGAGGGTTATTCAGCGTTTATTAATAACACAGCACCCAAATAGTAAACATCGGTTTAACCGGCATAGTTTCAAAAACATTTTGTAGGTTTGTCAAACATATTGGACAAGGAACTCAATAGGGGAAAGCCAA
>CAYJKW010000080.1:0-9417 GCA_964370765.1 uncultured Oscillospiraceae bacterium | reverse complement strand
CCGGATTCTTCGTTATAACATTCGATATTATTAGTGTCAAAATAGCCACAACATAGCCGTGCTATATCGCTAAATATTTTAGGTTGTAAACGGCAATCTTCAATCTCAATAAACCTATGGCTTCTTGGGGCAAAAAAACCCGCCCTTGCTTTTTGGTTAACAGATCTTATTACAAATTGTGCCTTATTGCGATAATATTCAATTTTAGGGGAGGGGATTATGGCCTGTGGCTTAATATCAGTATTACCTATTCTTGAGAAGGCTGCGGTAACAATATTAAGTTTAGCCATTATCTCCGCTTCGTAGCTAATGTGTCTAAAAGAACACCCTCCACAGCTATAAAACTGTGGACAGTCAGGTTCTATTCTTTGATCGGACGGTGTTACGATCTGAGTTACTCTTGCATGGCAATAAGTTTTAGCAACCTTTTCTACCCTGCACAGCACCTCTTCACCAATGCCGGTAAAGGGTACAAAGATAGCAATGCCATCATATCTTCCAACCCCTGAGCCTTCGCTATTGATGTCGGTGATTAATAGTTTAATTATTTGATTTTTCTTTAACATAGGTATTTTCAATTCATTTTGTTTGTGATATAATAAAAAACAGGTTAAATATGAGGAGGTTGTTATGAACAGACAAGAGTGGCTTGAAAGATTAAACAACAATAACTTTGGAGATGTATTTTGCAAGCTATACGGTGCAAGAGCTACCGGCATGGTAAAGCGTTATACAGAGGCTATAGATAAGTTTTTTGAGCTGTACGGTGACGGTGATATAAGAATTTTTTCTGCACCTGGAAGGACCGAAATTGCAGGAAACCATACCGATCATAATAACGGTATTGTACTTGCCGGTTCTGTTAACCTTGACATGATTTCTATTGTTATGAAGACGGATGATAATATTATAGAATTGAAATCCGAAGGTTATGATAAAGTCGACTATCTATGCATGGATAATTTGGACATAGTGCCTGAAGAAAAAGAGCATTCTGCCGCCTTAATAAGAGGGCTTGCAAAAGCAATTGTAGACAACGGCGGTAAAGTTGGTGGTTTTAAGGCCTATACAACAAATGATGTTCTTCGTGGATCAGGGCTATCATCCTCTGCTGCATTTGAGGTTTGTATCGGAGCAATACTTAACGGATTGTATAACAACCATTCTTTTAGTTCGATAAATATCGCCCAGTTCGGACAATATGCCGAAAACGTGTATTTTGGTAAACCCAGCGGCTTAATGGATCAAATGGCATGTGCTGTTGGCGGAATTATACGTATAGATTTTAAAGACAATGATAACCCAGTAGTGCAACAGCTTGACTTTTCCCTTGATACGCATGACCTAGAACTGTGTATCACCGATACCGGCGGTGATCATGCTGACTTAACGGCTGACTATGCATCTATACCTATTGAGATGAAATCTGTTGCTGCTATCTTTGGCAAAAAGCTACTTCGAGAGGTTCCGCTTAAAGAGTTAGTAGAAAAGCTACCTAAGATAAGAAGTGAACTCGGTGATCGTGCTGCCATGCGTGCATTACATTTTAACATGGAATGTGTAAGGGTAGATATTGCATACGAAGCTGCAAAGAAGGATGATATAGTTACATTCCTAAATACTATTAAAGAGGGTGGACATTCCTCCTTTGAATATCTACAAAATGCCTATAAGCCCGAGGTTTCTTCGGTACAGAATATACCGCTTGCACTTGCAATGAGCCAACTTATCCTATCTGGACGTGGCGGATTTAGATTACAGGGTGGTGGTTTTGCCGGTACAATTCAGGCATTTGTTCCTAAAGACCTAGCCGACGAATATCAAGTTGAGATGGAAAAGGTGTTCGGTAAAGGGCACTGCCACAGATTGTCAATCAGATCAGTAGGAATATGTGAGGTACTACCGTCCTAATATCTTTATAATCTCTCCTATATAAATTCTGTGATAATCCTTTTTGGGGTAGTTGTTTTCGATATCTGTATCATAAAAATGCTCCGGTTCAAGATCGGAATAGTAAAGTTTTTTGCAGATGAATACAAGTTCAGATTGTTCAATATAAGGTGTTTCATCATAAAAACACATGGAAAGTTTAGTCTTTGCAATCTTATCACAATCCCTACCCGAAAGCGAGCCTAACACCCCCATATCCTTTTTGGATTCTTTACCCGGAAAGGATAATGAAAAGTAATCACTATTCTCACAAAATTCATAGGTGTAGCGTGTTGGTCGAACATAAATCGTTACAACATGTTTACCCCATATTACACCAAGGCCACCCCATGATACAGTCATTGTATTACTTTTTTCGGTATTCCCGGCCGAAAGTAATGCCCATTCGTCCTTTAACTTTATAAACGGATTAATACTAAAATTATCCGGCGATATTTCCTTAAGGTCCATAAAGCCTCCTATAAATTGTTTATATATAATTATATTGTAATTATAAAACCTTTAATTCTATCGGTCAATAGAATTATTCCAATTTAATAAAAGTTTATAACAAACCATAAATAATATATAACAGAGGCTTACTGTAATTAATAAAAAACACAAGAGGCTAATTTCAAATGAAGAAAAACAAGATAGGTTTACCACACGGCACAGCAGATACATTATTTGAACGCTACGAACAAAAGGCAGCTACACAAGCTACAATATTAAGCTGTTTTAAATCAGCAGGATACAGAACTGTTGCAACCCCAACATTTGAATATGTGGATGTTTTTGATAGGAGCAATGCGTATGTAGAAGAAAAAAGCTATCGTTTTTCTGATTATGACGGTAGATTTATGGCACTACGCTGTGACAGCAGCTCACCTATTGCAAGGATGGTAAACAGCTCATTTAAAAATGTTGATTCGGTGCTTAGAATTTCGTATAATCAATCTGTTTACAAAAAACAGATAGCACACGGAGGTAAAAGGCATGAGGTCAGCCAGTGTGGTGTAGAGCTTATAAATGCTGACAGTACATTTAATGCCGACCTTGAAATTTTAAAGCTTGCTATTGATTCGCTCAAGGTAGCAGGTCTAGAAAAATTTAAGATTGAGCTTGGCCATGCAGGCCTGTTTTATGCTGTTGCTTCGCTACTACCACTTAGTCATAGCGAATATGAACAGCTTCGGCAGTATATGGGAGCAAAAAACATAGCCGCATTAAAGGAATTTTTGTTGCAATATAGCACCGAAAACGAACAGGTTTGTAATCTACTTAGCAAGATGCCGGGATTATTTGGCGATTTAGAGATATTGATGAGTGCAAAGCAGCTGTTTTCGGTTGTAGATGGCGCAGATGCTGTTATTGATAGACTTATATCTCTACACAAAGAACTTTGTGCACTGGGATTTGAAGATAAAATTAGTTTTGACCTTGGACTTGTTCAATCATTTGGTTACTATACCGGCGTTGTTTTTTCTGGCTACTCTTCCGGAATAGGTGAGGCTGTACTCTCCGGCGGTAGGTATGATGCCCTGTATGGACAGTTTGGCGAAGATAAAAATGCAATAGGATTTGCTATAAATGTCGATGCTATACTCGATATAAATGCTACTGATAAATCCTTGGTTAATCGCCCACTAAGAATAGCGCTTACAAAGGGTCGGCTTCAAAAGGATGCCTGTAAGCTTATGGAAGCTGCTGGTCTTGACATGAGTGAGCTTACCTCTAACACAAGAAAATTAATTATACCAATAGCGAATGGACGTTACGAGCTAATACTGGCTAAAGCTGCCGATGTTATCACCTATGTGACCCACGGTGTATGTGATGTTGGTCTTGTAGGTAAAGATACAATCGATGAACAGGGCGGGGATTTCTATGAGTTATTAGATACAGGTTTTGGCAGATGTCGTTTTGCTGTTGCTGCACCAAAATGGTTCGACTATGATCAGGTTACCGGCACACTTACAGTTGCATCTAAATACCCTAAAGTTGCAAATTCATTTTTCACTTCAAAGGGTTTAAATATAGATATTATTAAGATTGATGGATCGGTTGAACTTGCACCACTTTTAGGGCTTGCCGATGTGATAGTAGACATAGTAGAAACGGGAGAAACTTTACGTGCAAATGGATTAGACGTTGTTGAAGAGATTAGCGATATATCGGCAAGAATAATTGCAAATGTACCATCTATGAAACTGCGCAAAGAGGAGATAGAAAATCTAATAGCCCTAATGGAGGAACAGCTCTAATGTTAAAGATTATCAAGGCTAACGAGTCTGAAAAATTGTTGAATGCCGCAATATCCAGAGCGCACGAAGTCCCGGACGATGTAAGGGAAAGTGTAGCAGCTATTATTAAGGATGTTAGGCAGCGTGGTGATGCAGCAGTAAGAGAATACACCGAAAAATTTGACGGTGTTGCACCCGAAAGTTTTATGGTCAGCCTGGATGAAGCAGCCCTTGCATCGAAAAGGTTAAAACTTAAAAACCCTTTGCTATATGATTCACTTTTCATTGCAGCCGGTAGAATAGAGGATTTCCATCGTCGCCAACTTAGGGATGGTTTTTCATACACAACCGATCAAGGAAGTGTTTTAGGTCAAAGAGTACATCCACTTGAGCGCGTGGGAATATATGTTCCTGGCGGTACAGCTGCCTACCCATCCTCTGTATTAATGAATGCAATTCCTGCACGTATAGCAGGGGTTAAAGAAATAGTTATGGTAGTTCCTCCTAAAACACTTCAACACGAAGATTCCTTTGTAAGGGATGCTATTCTAACCGCTGCACATATATCCGGCGCAACATCAATATATAGTCTTGGCGGTGCACAGGCCGTAGCGGCACTTGCATACGGCACCGAAACAATAAAAAAAGTTGATAAGATATGTGGTCCTGGTAATATTTATGTTGCAACTGCTAAACAGTTGGTGTTTGGTGCAGTTGATATTGATATGATTGCCGGTCCAAGCGAGGTATTGATTATTGCTGATGATAAGGCTAAGCCTAGTTATATTGCAGCTGATATGCTTTCACAGGCGGAGCATGATCCACTTGCATCATCGATACTTTTATGTCCATCAGAGTCTATGGCTAATAAAGTTTCAAAAGAGATTGCAAAACAACTTGAGCAGCTAAGCCGTTCAGAAATTGCATCTCAATCTATCGATAACTTTGGATTTGCATTTGTATATCACACCATGTCTCAGGCAATAGAGATTGCAAATCGCATCGCGCCAGAACACCTTGAGATATTAACCGAAAAGCCGATGGACATTTTAGATTCTATAAAGAATGCGGGATCGGTGTTCCTTGGCGAATATTCGCCCGAACCAATCGGAGATTATATTGCAGGACCTAACCATGTATTGCCTACATCCGGAAGTGCGCGCTTTTTCTCTCCACTTTCGGTAGAGAGCTACCTTAAAAGATCTTCCTACATACATCTAAGCAAGGACGAATTTGAATCTTTACGTAGCTGTGCAGGACGTATAGCCGATGTAGAGGGATTAACGGCACATAAGGCAAGTCTGGATATAAGAAAATAAAATAAAGGCGGTCAAAAATATGAGAGAAGCAACTATCAAACGTACAACAAAAGAAACCGAAATAGAACTTTCCATATCAATGGACAGAGTAGGTGATAATGCTATTAGTACCGGTATAGGTTTTTTCGACCATATGCTAAACTCTGCAGCATTTCATGGTGGTTTTGCGCTAAATATTGTTGCTAAAGGTGACCTTGATGTTGATATGCATCATACGGTAGAAGATATCGGAATTGTACTTGGACAGGCATTTAAGCAGGCAGTAGGCGATAAAAAGGGAATATCAAGGTTTTCACATGTATTTATACCTATGGACGAATCACTTGCTTTTTGTAGCGTAGATATCAGCGCAAGACCCTACCTTGTCTATAACGCAGATCAGCTAAAAGGGGTCACGATGCCGGGGTTTGATGTAGCACTTGCCGAAGAGTTCTTTTATGCATTTTCAGTTAATTCAGGTATTACGCTTCACCTTAGGGTTGAGTATGGTAGCAATCCACATCATATTTTAGAGGCTCTATTCAAAGCTTTTGGTAGGGCATTAGGCTCTGCATCAAAGATAAATGGAAACGAAATAATGTCAACAAAAGGAGTGTTATAATGTTAATTTTTCCGGCAATAGATATTAAAAATGGACTTCCTGTAAGGCTTTATAAAGGTGACTTTAATACGGCAGAGCAGGTGGCTACAAGTGTTATTGATACTGCACTAAATTTTAATAAAGAGTGCTCAAACCTTCATCTTGTTGATCTTGATGGAGCAAAACTTGGTATTGCCGAAAATTTTGACCTTATCTGTGAAGCAAGAGAGATTTTTAAGGGTTTTGTTGAAGTTGGCGGTGGCATTAGAAATATTCATACTGTAAAGCATTATATCGATGCAGGGGTTGACCGTGTCATTCTTGGTACTACTGCATTAAAGGATCCGGGGCTTCTAAAAGACCTTGCTACAAGCTATGGCGATAAGATCGCCGTAGGCATCGATGCAAGGGATGGTTTTGTAGCCACAGATGGGTGGATAGATAGCTCTCGTGTGGGTTATATTGATTTTGCACGCCAATGTGCAGACATGGGTATATCCACAATCATATTTACCGATATTTCAAAAGACGGAACACTTTCAGGTCCAAATATCGAGCAGACAAAGGCACTACGTGAGGCTGTGGGCTGTACACTGCTAGCAAGCGGTGGAATCCACTCTATAGAGGATATTAAAATTTTAAAAGATATCGGTGTAGATGGCGCTATCTGTGGCAAATCACTTTATCACGGTAAATTCTCACTTACCGAAGCAGTGGCAGTAGCAGGTGGTAAAGACTAATGGATATAAAGTCATTATTCAAAAAAGGGGATTTAATCCCAACAATTGTACAGGCAGCTGACACCAATGCAGTTTTAATGCTTGCATACATGAACGAGGAGTCTTTATCCAAAACATTGGAAACAGGATATACCTGGTTTTATAGCAGATCAAGGCAAGAATTATGGAACAAGGGAGCTACTTCAGGGCATCTACAAAAAGTTTTATCTATTATGGCGGATTGTGATGATGACACATTGTTAATCAAGGTAGAACAACAAGGGGTTGCCTGCCACACAGGGGAGTATAGTTGCTTTTATAAGGAGATAAAAACATGGTAATACAGAATCTATATGAAGTTATAAAACAGCGCAAAGAGGCAAAGGATAGCGGTAGCTATACAGCATACCTGTTTGAGCAGGGTGAAGATAAGATACTAAAGAAGATAGGGGAGGAAACATCCGAGGCTATCATTGCATCAAAAAACGATGATAAGACAGAGCTTGTTAACGAGTTATGTGATATGCTTTACCATTCTCTCGTTTTAGTTGCATATAAAGATATACCGCTTGAAGATATAGAAGCAGAGCTTAAAAAGCGAGCTGAAAAACTTGGCAATCTAAAACAGATGAAAAAAACCGACAGGAACACATAGTAATGATTATACGCCAAGAAAATAGCGCTGATTTTATTGAGGTAGAAGCCTTAGTTAAGTCTGCATTTGAAACTGCGGAGCATAGCGATAAAAACGAACATAGGCTAGTTAATCGGCTTAGAGATAGCACCGGATATATTCCACAGCTATCACTTGTAGCCGAGGATAACGGTAAATTAATAGGCCATATTATGTTTACTAAGGCAAAGGTTAATGATAAAACGATACTTGCACTAGCTCCACTATCTGTACTACCGTCAGCTCAAAGAAACGGAGTTGGGCGCACACTTATTTGCAAAGGACATGAAGTTGCAAAAGAACTTGGCTATGATATTGTTGTAGTTCTTGGTAGCGAAAAATACTATCCAAAACTTGGATATAGCCCTGCAATAGATTTTGGTATATTAGCACCATTTGACATCCCGAATGAAAATTTTATGGCAATAAATTTAGGGTGCAATACTATTAAGCTTAACGGCACAATAGAGTATGTAAAAGAAATATTTCCCGGTTAAACAAAAAAGCAAGGATAAGCTAAAACTTATTCCTTGCTTTTTTAATGTCTAGTTTACAGTGAATAGTCCGGTTAATCCGATAGTATTTTAATAATACATTACATAAGCGGTGCAAAAACTCTAAGTATTGCATCACAAAACATACCAAAAAAGTTTGTTTTACAGTCGTTTACCGTTATGTTTTTGCAGGATTGTAGGGTTGTTAAGAAATCTTTTTTCATGCTTTTTATAGTAGCACTGTCATGCATAAGGACACCACATTCAAAATGTAGGTTTAAACTTCTAAAGTCAAGATTTATTGTCCCTACTATCCCCACTAAATCATCCGATATAATGTTCTTTGCATGCAAAAACCCCGGAGAATATTCATAAATTTTTACACCAGCTGATATTAACGGTAGATAGTTAGATCTGGTAAGTCGATGAACAAGGTATTTATCCGGTATTGCAGGGGTAACCAATCTTACATCAACACCACGCTTTGCAGTACGGCAGATAGCCTTTGTCATAGATGAGTCGATAACAACATATGGCGTAAAAATATACACATATTTTGCAGCACTTCCCAAAATATCGTGATATAAATTTTCCGATATCTCATCATAGTTAAGAGGGGAGTCGGCAAAAGGTTGTACAAAACTGTCATACTTATTAATGTTTGTTGATATATATTGCGGCTTTACTATTTTATCAAGATTATCGTATGGTTTAACCAAGGTATTCCACATCTCAAGAAACAGCAAACTAAGCCCATAGGCTCCGTCCCCCATAAGCTTTATTCCGGAATCTTTCCAGTGACCAAAACGGTTAAGTTCATTAATATATTCATCGGCTATATTCATTCCGCCTGTATATGCAATTAAAGAGTCAATAACAATTATCTTCCTATGATCACGATGGTTCATTACCGCCGATAGAAATGGAACAAAGCGATTAAAGGCCACCGTTTTTATATTAAATGCAGACATTCTTGCCGGAAAGTTTGCAGGCAATCTATCTATACAACCAACATCGTCGTAGATAAGCCTAACATCTACACCTGATGCGGCCTTTTCTTTAAGTATAGATATTATAGAGGTCCACATCTTGCCTTCGTTAATAATAAAAAACTCAAGATAGATGTGATTTTTTGCATTTTTAAGCTCGGTTAGTATATCTTTATATAGATCCTCACCGGTAGAATAATAGTTAATATCGGTATTTTTATATACCGGAAAACCGCATCGATTTTCAAGATATTTAAAAGATCCTGCTATTGTAGGATACCATGCCTCAATTTCTTTTACGTTATTTTGGCTATATTCGTATTTGGTTGTAAAGTAATCACGGGTTTTTTCAAACTTAATTCGTAATTTTTTCGATAGTTCTTTTTCTCCGAAAAAAAAGTATAAAGGAATACCTATTACAGGAAAAAAACCGATAACTATTACACAAGCAAGCTTTGCCGATGCATTGGA
>CAYJKW010000079.1:0-9516 GCA_964370765.1 uncultured Oscillospiraceae bacterium | reverse complement strand
AGGATGCAGGTTTCTCAAGGTTAACTGTTAGGTCAACAACCGAAACGTCAAGTGTTGGTACACGGAAAGCCATACCTGTAAGTTTGCCGTTAAGCTCAGGGATAACCTTACCAACAGCCTTTGCAGCACCGGTAGAGGATGGGATGATGTTGCCTGCTGCTGCACGGCCACCACGCCAGTCCTTGCTGGAAGGAGCATCAACTGTTTTCTGTGTGTTTGTTGTAGCATGAACTGTTGTCATTAGACCATCAACGATACCGTAGTTATCGTTAATAACCTTAGCAAGAGGTGCTAAACAGTTTGTTGTACAAGAAGCGTTGGAAACAACGTCCATGTCATTAGTATATTTATCAAGGTTAACACCACAAACAAACATCGGTGCATCAGCAGATGGAGCAGAGATAACAACCTTTTTTGCGCCTGCCTTAATATGAGCATTAGCTTTCTCGGTTGTGGTGAATACGCCTGTACTTTCTACAACGTATACTGCGCCTGCATCGCCCCACGGAATGTTTGCCGGGTCTTTTTCGGCAAAGAATTTGATAGTTTTGCCGTTAACAACGATAGCGTTATCGGTGTAGGTAACCTCACCTTTAAAACGACCGTGTACTGTGTCGTAACGTAGCATATATGCCATGTAGTCGGGTGTCATGAAAGGATCGTTAATACCTACAACATCGTAAAGATCTGTCTTCTCACATGCAGCACGGAAAACTAAACGTCCGATACGTCCAAAACCATTAATACCAATTTTAATTGCCATAATTTAAATCTCCTTTTTTTTCTTTATAATATTATACCTCAAACCGAGGCAGTCTGCAAGGGGTTAATACTATTTTTTTTGAATTTGACAAAAATTTAACATTTTAAAAAGCTATTTGTTAGGTATAGTACAAAAAACAACATTATATCGCTTGTTTTATAGCTGTTTAATATCGATTGTCGACATTAAATACATTCATTCTATCCACAGCACGAAACACAGGGTAACCAAGAAGTGTACAGGCGACAATCTGCCCTATGGCTATCTGTGCACCTATTATTGTTGCAAGCAAAGGCTCAATCTTGCCAAGCTCCATATAGCAAAGTACCGGCCCCAGAATGGCTGCATTTGCTACAACACACCACATTGCAGAGACTACCGGAAATTTTAACACCCTTATATTACGAAACAGATATCCAAGGCTTACCGATACAACGGTACCAAGCGTACCAAATATTATATCAACAAGTCCAAAAGGGCTAAAAAGATTTGTTATAAAACATCCGACAACAAGCCCTGCCGCTGCAAAGGGTGATAGTGCCGCAAGTGGCACAAGTGCCTCGGCAAAGCGCACCTGAATCGGTCCATAGGTAAGTGGTGATGCAACAAGTGAAATCGCCACATATATAGCTGCAAGCATCGCTGCTTTAAGTACAAGTATTGTTTTAGTGTTAATACTGTTATTCAAAATTTTTGCTCCTTTGTAAAATCTCCTTTAAACCCTTGTTGTCGCAACTGCTCGTATACCGCAACCGCGACCGAGTTAGAAAGGTTTAAGCTACGTGCATCCCCTATCATCGGAAGCCTTGCAGTACGGCAACTAAAATTAAAAAGTAGATCCTCCGGCAAGCCTTTATCCTCCCGTCCAAACACAAGGTGTGTTTCACCCACAAGGTCAAAGTCGGTATAAAGCTTAGTCGATTTTGTTGTAAAAAGCAGCAGCTTAGGGTTGTTATTCTTTTCTATATATTCTTTAAAACTATCGTAGTAGTTTACATCAAGCAGATGCCAATAATCAAGCCCTGCCCGTTTTAATTTTTTATCATCTATCTCAAAACCAAGTGGCCTAACAAGATGAAGTCTTGCGCCGGTTGCAGCACAGGTTCTTGCAATGTTTCCGGTATTTTGCGGTATCTGCGGTTCTAGCAGTACAATATTAACCATCGTTAAGCCTCCGAAGCTGTGATTCAAAATGCAGGCCATCACGTTTATCGGTGTTAAGCTTTAATGTATCCTCTATTGCGCTGGCCACAAAATCCGCGGCACATTTAATCGCACACATCAGGTCGTCTCCGGCAATCATCCTCCCTACAAGAACACTGCCAAACATATCCCCACTGCCATGAAAACTACCCGGTGTTTTTTTACGGGTAAATCTGCCGATATGCCCCTTTGAATCAAGAAAAACAACCCCTACCGTTTCGGCATCAGGGCATACCCCTGTAATAACAAGTTGGTTACAGCCAAGGTCTTTTAATCCATAAAGCAGTCGTTCTATAAACTTATCATCGTGTGGTGGTTGCTTATAATCTATCCCAAGTAGCAAGCAGGCCTCGGTTATGTTGGGCATTACTACATCGGCCGCCGCAACCATCCGCCTTAGTCCTACAACCATTTCGTTGGTTATGCTTTTGTACATCTTTCCATCGTCACCCAGTACAGGATCTACAAAAACTTTAGTCCCGTCCCTCGAAAGCTCGTTAAACAGCTTTAGTAGGATTTCCGGCTGCCGTGGCGAGCCAAGATATCCGGTGTAAATGCCTTCAAAGCTAAGCCCCTGCTCCCGCCAATGCTTATATATCGGTATAATACTGTCGGTTAGGTCTATACGATGCGGATTTCCAAACCCTCCTGTATGGGTAGATAGTAGTGCCGTAGGCAAAACCGAACAGTTAATTCCACAACTACTTATTATAGGTAGCGCAACGGTAAGCGAGCAACGTCCATAGCAGGATATATCATGTACCGCAATTACAGATGACATTATTTTAACTCCTCAAGCTTTTTTAATAACATTCCTGCGGCTTTATAAACATCGCCACAACCCATAGTAATAACTAAATCACCCGGCTTCACAACCTCTAACAACCTATCACTGGCCTGTTCAAAGGTCGAAACCCACTCACATCCCACACGCTGTGCAAGCATCTCGGCGGTTATATCTCCCGGGTCAACCTCCCGACCCCCCATTATTTCGGTTAAAAGGGTGTAGTCGGCAAGTTTTAATGCCTCGCCAAACTCGTTAAAAAGCAACTTTGTTCTGCTATAGGTAAAGGGCTGGTGCAGTGCAACCACTCTTTTAAAGTTTAAGTTCTTTGCTGCATTCAACGTCGCCTCCACCTCTGCCGGGTGATGTGCATAGTCATCTGCAACCGTTATTCCTCCTACCGTACCCAGTATCTCAAACCGTCTACCGGCACCTTTAAACGCTTCTATTCCGGTGGCAATGCTCTCAAAAGGCAGTCTTTCACACACACCTATTGCAACACAAACAAGTGCATTGTATATATTATGCCTACCCGGTACCGAAAGTTTAACACGCCCAAGTTCCTTTAAAAGGTGTAGCACAGTAAAGCTATAATAGCCATCTTCCTCCACCCTTATGTCTACAGCCTGAAAATGGCAACCATCTGCCGTTCCGAACAGCTGCACCTGTTTATCCGATAATCCGGCCACAAGTTGAAGGGTATTCTCATCATCGCCATTAGCGATAACAAGATATTTTGCCTTCTGCGAAAACTCTTTAAAGGAATTTATAAGGTTATCCATACTGCCAAAAAAATCAAGGTGATCTTCGTCAATATTAAGTATTACAGCTACAGTTGGGTTTAAGCGTAAAAACGTGTTAGAAAACTCACACGCCTCCACCACAATTGAATCGGCATTGCCATGGCGCCCATAGCTATTTATATAGGGCAACTTTCCACCAATTACCGCTGCCGTATCCACACCGGACATTAGTAACATCTGGGTTGCCATTGCAGTTGCCGTTGTTTTGCCATGTGTGCCGGATATACAGATACGACCGGAATATCTATCCGATACCGCACCAAGCATAATGCTACGCTCTACGCAGGGGATACCACTCTCCTTGGCCGCAGCAAGCTCTACATTGCCCGGAAGCAGTGCAGCGGTATATACAACCATATCTGCACCCTTAACGCAATCGGCATTGTGCGGAATGGTTACTGCTACACCCATATTGCGCAGAATATCTATTGTACTACCCTCGTTAATGTCACTACCCGTTACGGTAAACCCAAACCCATGAAGTATCTCGGCAATAGGTAGCATACCACTTCCGCCTATCCCGATAAAATGCAGATGGTTAACGCCATCTAATATACTTTGTGTAGCCATATCGTCACCCTTTTATATCCACCATCTATATAGTATATAATAAATCGGTAAAAAAAGGAATACATTTTTTATGTTTTTATAAATTATCTCTTAAAACTACATAATCATCTAGACAAAATGCAAATCCCCTGTCGGCTGTTACGACAGGGGATACGGGGATGTGGGCCGGTAGGCTTTCTTGTGTACGAACATTATTAGTTTAAGAGTGTGAAATGAATTTGTGTTTTATGGAGAGGTTGGAGTTCTGTTTGAAGTTGAAGCCTACCTTTATTGCCTTTGTGTAACAGACAGGCAGTAAAGTTACTTGGGTTTCGCCGTTGCCTTTTCTGTTGTCTTAATATTAACTCCAATATATGAAAATTCTGTGTAATTTAAACATATTTCGCAGGGATTCATAGCCAATTATTAACAAATTTACATCATTTTCTTTGGTCAATATTACAAATTGTAATATTTTACAATTTGGAATATTAAGTAGCTACAACATCAATTTTGCGGAATTTAAAGGAATGTTATTATTTTACTACATATACTAAACAATACAAGCCTAGTTTTAAAGTTTAGAAAAAAAGGGCAAAAATTGATCTCCCCCACCAAACTTTGGCGGGGGAGAGGGAGGCAGCAGGCCGTGGGTTGTAAATTAGATTTGCCGACTTGATTTTAAATTTAGAAATATATTTTTTTGGAGAGGATTGAATATATTTAGCCTGCTTGCCGAGCCTATATGTGTAAAATAAGTAGTTCAGTCAACTAACTTATCTCTTGTCTTAATATTAGCTTGATATTATGTAAAAACTGTGTGTAAATAATGTATTTTTGATTAAATTTATCGCAATAATTGGTTGACATTCTTGATTTATTATTATATTATTATTTTGTGAGTTTATCATCATATATTTGAACTGCAAGAGGAAAAAATGGGCAAAAAGACACCCCTTTACGAACAACACATTACTAATAAAGCTCAACTGGTAGATTCGGCCGGATTTCTAATGCCGGGTCAGTACAAAGGCCTTATTACAGAGCATACGGCGGTGCGTCGAGCTGCCGGTCTTTTTGACCTGTCACACATGTCAGAATTCCATCTAAAAGGTCCCGATGCAGTCGAAAATCTAAACAGATTGTTAACAAATAACTTTGATGGGCTAAGCCCGGGCAAAGCAAGGTACAGCCCTATGTGCTACGAAACCGGCGGCACGATAGGTGATTTTATAGTCTACCGTTTTTGTATCAACAGCTTTTTCATAGTTGGAAATGCACATACACAAAAAAGGGATTATAACTATCTAAATAAAAATATATCAGGCGATGTATTCCTTATGGATATATCACAAACTACGGCTAAGCTTGCATTGCACGGACCATTGGCAAGAAAAGTCCTACAGCGATTTACTACCGAACTACTCCCTACTATATATCACAGCTTTATAGAGGGGTTGATACTATGTGGGGTAAGATGTCTTGTCTCCCGAACCGATTACACCGGCGAGGATGGGTATGAGCTTTACTGCCGTGCGGTAGATGTTGTAAGGCTGTATAATTCCATCGCAGCCGAACCGGAGGTAACACTCTGCGGAATTGCATCGAGTAATTCACTACGCATCGAGGCAGGAACGCCGCTATACGGACACGAGCTTACTAACGATATCACTCCACTTGAATGTGGGCTTGATTTTGCAGTAAATCTAAATAAACCGAACTTTATCGGCAAAGATGCATTGCTTAACGGCTCCAATCGTTTTAGAATAGGGCTAAAGCTATTACAGCAACGTAAAATAAAACCCGGTGACAAGGTGTATATAAAAGGTAAAGAGGTAGGCTTTATTACATCCGGTAGCTACTGCCCAACCCTTGAGGGCGCATATGCAATGGCTATTGTAGATACCGATTTGCAGGATTGCGATGTTGCTTCACAAGGCACCCTTATTGCCGCAAAACGTTGCGAGTTACCTTTTTATTCAAAAATGTAGGCAATAAAAATCACATTTAATTATGGGGAGGGCAAACGCTACCCCCTCCTGCCCTTGCATGGTGCCTGTACGGTAATAATCGGCGCAAACCGCATTTCCAAGATAGCACAGAATGTTAAAACCCTTAACAACATAACAAAAAATGATACCGAACTGCAACAAACCGAAGGTGTTTTATCCTATCAGAACTGAAAATAGATAAACGGATTATACGCACCACTTGTAAGGCTTAGGATACAAAAAAACAATACAGCCGGCAACAAGATAAACTCAAACCTATTGATCTTATCCGAAAACACAGCCTGTTTAACTCGTGGTATACATTGCAACACACCGCACAATAACAGTGCTAGCATTAATGTTACTACCACCTCTGTATCTATGTATAACATACTACTAACAGCATCGTTAAGATTTAGTACAAACATATTCTTTAACACAAGGGTTGCATCGCCAAGGCTTTGTGCCCTAAAAAACACCCATCCGATAATAACCACAAATATCGTATAAAGATGATTAAGTGGCTTTATCGGATTTTTTTGCAATAATCTTGCTAAAAACAGCCGCTCTATAATCATAAACAAACCATGCCAAAGGCCCCATATTACAAACGACCAGCTTGCACCGTGCCAAAGGCCGGTAATAAAAAACACTATAAGCAGGTTGCGGTAGGTTGCGGCGGTACCCTTGCGGTTGCCACCAAGCGGTATATAAAGGTACTCCCTAAACCAGGATGACAGCGATATATGCCATCTACGCCAAAAATCTTGTACCGATCCGGCTATGTAGGGGTAGTTGAAGTTTTCAAGAAACTTAAACCCAAACATCCGCCCAAGCCCGATCGCCATATCGGAGTAGCCGGAAAAATCAAAATATATCTGAAATGTATAACAGATTACCCCAATCCATGCAATAGGCGTGTTCAGCTCTGTCTCTGGTAGGGCATATATTCTATCTACCACCTGACCCACAGTATTAGAAATTAAGACCTTTTTTCCAAGCCCATAGATAAAGCGTTTCATTCCCAGCGCTACATCATCATAGCTGTGCGTTCTTTCTTTTAGCTGTTTTTCTATTGTTTTATAGTTTACTATCGGACCTGCTATAAGCTGCGGAAAAAAAGATATATAAAGGGCAAGGTCGGCAAGGCTGTGCTGTGCCCTTACCCCTACCGTATAGCCGCTGCTTTTTCCACGATATACATCTATAATATAGGACATAGCCTGAAATGTGTAAAACGATATGCCGATTGGTAGAATAACAGTGGGTACAGATACCCCAATATTAGTAACCGAATCT
The DNA here is from genome assembly GCA_964370765.1 of uncultured Oscillospiraceae bacterium. Taxonomy (GTDB): domain Bacteria; phylum Bacillota; class Clostridia; order Oscillospirales; family Ruminococcaceae; genus CAYJBH01. The sequence continues at coordinate 2,124 of CAYJKW010000079.1, read as the reverse complement.
AAACTTTGCATAACAAAACCAAGGTATTTAAACACTGCAAGGGTACCCACATTAACGGCAACACCTATAACGATACCAAGTTTTTGCATAAAAGGTGTATTAGCACCCTCTATAAACACACCGACTGCATAGTTAAACATTATTGATATAACCATCAATAGGATATACTCCGGCTCGCCCCACCCGTAAAAAAACAGGCTAGCAATAAGTAGCAGATAATTTTTATATCGCTCGCCCACCAAAAAGTAGGCAGCACCGACAACAGGGATAAACATCCATAAAAAAATCATAGAGCTAAATAACATACACCATCCTATAACTTATAATCATCCTAACCCAAACAAATATGTCCGCACATGCAAAAAGCTAAAACCGCACACTATGTTTCTATATCCTATAGTCAGCTGCCAACATACGGTCAAGATTTCTCTCCACAACCTCTATAACAACTATATCCGGATTAAATTCATCTATATACCTTGTGTTATACTGATCCCATACAAAATAGCTCTCGCTAAACACCTTTACAAGATAACCTTCCATCGCATCGGCATAGGAATCTTTAAACATTAAAACGCTTACATCATTCTTCGAATCTGTGGTATAGTGCCTAACATTATCAAATGGATACCGCCGTGTTTCGGCTTGATATTCGGCCTGTATTTCCGGCATAAAATCCGCCACATAGTATTTATCCGCCTGTTGTATATCAATATTTAAAAACTTAAAAAGATCGGCCGCCCCGTCATCACTTTCGGTAAAGTCGATATCCTCAAACGCAGGTACCGTTAAACCCATAGAATCGGCAAGTGTCTTAAACCCTATATACCCTCCCTTGTTGTTCCAATGTGTATCCATCTTGTAGTATAGCTGGTGTTCATCTTTTTTCTGTATTAATGCATCGGCATCATGTGTTATCACAATGTCGGTATTTTGCTTTATATGGTTGTAGAATTGCTCCACCCTACTTACATCCCCCTCTACTAAATATGCATCGGGCATGTATTCGCCATATACCGTACTTTTATTTGGCGGCAAGGTTATATACAGCTTGATACCACGCTGTATCAATCCATCATTAAGTTGTACCAGCGAATCGGTTATCTTATTAAGTTGCTCGGTAGTTAAAAGATCGGTATGCCGATAATCTCTTAATGTGTCGCTATAAAAGCCCCATCCATCATCACCCAGTATAACCTCATCGGTATCGGCAACATAAAACAACCTATACTTTAACAGGCTGTTAAGCTCTACAAGCTGTGGTTTGTAGGGAATATAATCGTTATAATATTCATCATAATCCCTCGGGTAATCGGCTATGCCGGCTAGTGAGAATGTCGGCCTCTCGGCGAGTGTCTCGTTCTCAAGTGATGCATCGGGCTGTAGCCCGAGTAGATAGTAGCTAACGGCTGGCATGGTAAGCATTGCCGCTATTAACAACACAAAAACTTTACTTTTTGTAATATTTTTAATATTTAATACAATAATTGCCGCTAAAAATGCCACCGCAGTACAGATTATAAACTTTACCGCAAAAAGCACAAGCCTTGCGGTAAGGCCTATATTAACCGTAAAGTTAGGGTCGGTGCCGTTAGCGATTATCTCCACACTATCCTGAGCGCCCTCGATCAAAATGTTGTTAGTTACCACTGCCGGCATATCCTGCACGCTTAGCTCTACAAGTGGTATTATTCCGTAGGATATTAAAACGCCATCTGTGCTAAGCCGCTCTAATCCCGCCTCCATATCTATACGCAGCAGCGAAGAATCCTCCGCTATCTTAAAATTCGCCTCATAGCTGTTTTTCGAATATTCAATCGGTATTTCAAAGCTATGTGACCTATCATCACTAAACTCCTCGCCAGCCCTTGCATAGTAGGCGGTTAGTCTGCCGCTCTGCCGGGTATCGATATTCATCGTCACATCTATCGTTGCAACGGTTAAAAGCTCAAACAGCAGTAGGCCGGCAAGGATGACGGCGAATAATAGTATAATTTTAAAATTTATTTTTTTCATTCCAACCAACAATAGCTCAATAATTACCTTTTATTATAATGGTAAACGAAGCTGTTAGCAACATGTTTTTCACAATTTCAACATAAAGTTATGATTGACAATGGGGTG
>CAYJKW010000078.1:846-9856 GCA_964370765.1 uncultured Oscillospiraceae bacterium | reverse complement strand
ACAGCATCAAACGCGCCATCTTCCGGGCTGCATGCATATACACCAAAACTAATCACATCCTGAATATTAAACATGTGGCAGATTCTTATATGCTCGTAACTCTCCCCATCATAAGAATTTTCCACGCAAAAATCATCTCCTCTGCGGCTTAATCTAAACCACATTGATTTAATAGATGACGATATTCGTGTGGTAGACCAGTCGGAATATCCGTTATTGGTTACAACAGCTCCAAGAAAGGCGGTGTTTTCATCGCCATATTCAACCGACGCTTTAATCCAGTTTTCGCTGTCTAGATATAGTGCAATACCGGCTTGATCAAAGTTGTTTTTACTATTAAACTCTACCTTTACACTGAAAGAAAACTCTTTTTCTGAGGTCTGCATCTGTAAAACAGGTGCATTGTCGTTTCTAAATTTATAATAAGTCCTCTGCCATAGATCGGTGCCGGGTTCGGTTTTTATCTCAATCCTTGTATCGTCTATTGAATACTTTTTGGGTTTGTTTGTCCATATCAGTTTATCGGTATAAAACTTCATAAATACCTCTTTCGGTTTATATCTTTATCTTTACAACTACCTTTTTTGATGCCTTACTATCACCACAAAACAGTCCGGGTTCATGAGCATCTCCTGGGTAAAACACTGCAAAATCACCGGTATTAAACCTGTATTCATTAGCATCTTTATAGGGTTTAAAGAATATAAAGTCTTTTTCCTCTAGGCAATCTTCCTCAACCTCAAGTAGGTGGCGAGCACAGATACGCATTGTTTCACTGCCCTCACAGATATATTGTAGGTCTATATATCTATCATGTGCCTCTAACCGCCCCTCGGCCTTTAGCTCCACATCCATGATTAAGACAAACATGTTATCACCGTCAATCTCATATCGCCCTGTTTCTAGCGGATTTTCATTATATTTTTTTATAAAGTCAAACGCTTTTTTTAGTTTTTCATCACTCTTTGTATATATCTCGGCGTTAGCGATACTGTCTATTATCATACTCTATCTCCTTTTAATCCTTATAAAAGTTACGGTACATTCCATAATATTTTTCAGGATCCATGTATTTAAAACCATACTGAACATATAGCTTATCGGCCGGTACATCTGCTATAAGCATTATAACGGCATCCTCGCTCGCTATTCTGTTAATGTAGCCATCTATGTTATCCATTATTTTTCTGCCATAGCCTTGGCGGTGGTAACGTTTGTCTACCATAATATCATCTACTATGAACGAGGTTGCACCATCACCCACAATTCTTCCAAAGGCGATAAGAGTGCCGTTTTCATCTCTAATTCCAACCATGTATAGGGTGTTAATAATGGCAATTTTTGCAGCCTTTACACTCCTTGGTCTCATTCCGCTTCTATCACTCAGCGATGAAAACTCCTCCCCTGTTATTCCCTCATATACTAGTTGCATTGCCTCTAAGCCATCCTGTGCAACTTTGTTTTTGGGGTTAAAAATTGTGCTGTGATAAAATATGCTAGTTACAACAAACATAATGCTTCCGATTAAGAAGCCTATTGCAATAAGCATAGTATCTATAAACTCGATACGCTGCGTGATAACTGTAATCACGCTGTATCCGGAGAATATTGTAAACAGGATACATCCATAGTATGAAACGGCATATGCACTTTTTACACCGCGCCTTTTAGAAATTCTATAGCTATCTATCGAGGCATATGCCCAGGTACCACTGCCCAAAAAATAGAATATATTACTTACAAGATAGGTGGCTATAAAGCTATAACCAAGCGTGCACCCTAAAATGAAAAGGCATGGCCCTAAAATATTTAAAGTACTGTTTAGGGTTAGCTTTTTTATTAGTTGATATTGCTCAATTCCGATGAGAACCGCAGCAATAAGGTAGCATATCGCGCCAACCAGATAGCCGGTAGTGCTTATATCCGCCGATATTCCAAGTTGTGGAAAAAGTGCAACACTACCACAAACAAAGGATAGATCGGCAATTGTATAAACTACAAATAGAAATTTATCGTCCCGCATTATCTGTAATATCGAATTATTATTCAAATTACACCTCGCCATTTAAACTATAGTTTGCCCTGCGTCCGCCTAGGTAATACCTCGTGGACGCAGGGCAATTATCGCCGAACATTAGCTGTTCATCTAAAACTATTTTAGGCTATTAGAAATATCTGTAAAGATAACTCCAAGACCGTGTGCACCGGCATCAGGATAGCCGATACTTCTCTCACCTACTGTGCCGGCACGACCCATACGGGCTGCGATTAGCTCGGTAGCCTTAGCACCTGCAACTGCTGCCTCTGCCGCTGCTGCAAATATCTCTTTAACGCCTGCGCCTGCTGCTGCCATCTCTGTCCATTTATCAGCACAAGGTACAAGTGCATCGATTAGAGTTTTATCGCCTACAACAGCACCCCTACCAAAGGAACGCTCGCCTGTTGCCTGAATACCCTTAACAGCTGCCTGCATCATAGCTGCAAACTCTGCGGTTGTGATCTCTTTCTTATCGCCTACGCTCTTACCTGCAGCCCTGAATGCAGAACCCCAGATTGGGCCGGATGCTCCGCCACAGAACTCCATGATAACAAGGGAGCAATCGCCAAGGAAATCACCAATTGTTGTAGCATCTGCAACGATATGTTTCCACTCTCTCTTAAGCTGTTTAAAGCCCTTAGCTACTGACATACCAAAGTCGCCGTCGCCAGCATGGGAGTCAAGTTCACAGAAAGGAACTTCATTTCTAATAATGCTGTCTGCCATAGCATCAACAATGTAGATCATGTTGTTTAGATCAACCTTGTCGCCGCTTACTGCTGCATATTTTTCGTCAGTCTCGATGCCCTCTGAAACCTCTACATTCTCTGCACTCTTTAGCACCATATCTACGTAAGGTGCACTCTCTACCGGGCCGGATACACTAAATGCCGGTGTTTTGCTCTCTGCATCAAGATACATCTTTAGTGAGTCGTTCATCTTTAGAAGCGATACCGATGCGCCAAGCATATCGATACTTGTCATGTAGTTGCCCACAAATGTTCTGTAAACCTTGATACCACGCTTTGCGATAGCACGCTGTACCGAGTTGTTAAGTAGGTATAGCTCCATCATTGGGGTGGAACCAAAGCCATTAATCATAACGGTTACACACTCATCTTTAACGGATAGCTCTTTAACAATGCTATCAACCATTCTCTCTGCAATTGTATCTGCATCTGTCTGGCTCTCTCTTTTAATGCCGGGCTCACCGTGGATACCAACGCCGTACTCCATCTCGCCATCTTCGATATCAAAGGTTGGAACACCCTTTGCAGGAACTGTACAGGAAGAATATGCAAAACCAAGTGTTTTAACATTCTCGATTACATTCTCTGCTACTGCCTTAACCTCTGCAAGCTCAAGGCCTTTTTCTGCTGCTGCACCTGCAATCTTATGTACAAAAACTGTACCTGCAACACCACGGCGTCCTACTGTATAAAGGCTATCCTGAACAGCAATATCATCATCAACCTTTACATAGTCAACGGTTATACCGTCTTCCCCTGCAAGGGCTGCGGCGTTCTTGAAGTTCATCATGTCGCCACTATAGTTTTTGATGATAAGTAGTGTACCCTTATCGCTTGCAGTCTCTTTAATAGCTTGATAAACCTGTATCTGAGATGGGGATGCAAAAACATCGCCACAAACGGCTGCATCAAGCATACCTGTACCGATATATCCGCCATGTGCAGGCTCGTGGCCGCTACCGCCACCACTGATAAGGCTTACCTTATTCTTGTTTATATCTTTCTTTTTTAGTACTTTATATTTTTGAACGAACTCAAGTTCGGGGTGTGCAGCTACAATACCGTTACACATCTCTATTACAACGGTTTCCGGTTTATTAATAATTTTACGCATCTAGTTAGCTCCTTGTTAATAATTTTATTTAATAAAACAATTATAAGTTTGTAGTGGTAAGCCCCTGTATCAATTCAGTAATTTAGTAATGATACAGGGGACACCATAAAGTTTTTAAAGATTAGCAGCCACAGCCACAAGCTTTATAGGATTTACCAATCTTATCGGCTGTTTTAATTGCAGCCATTACAGCATCTACTGTGATTGGGAAAGGCATGGAGTGAACAGATTCCTCTGGTATACAAGCCTTCTTAGCAACCTCTAACAACTCCTCGTCAGAGATCTCCGGAACACCGATATCCTCTAGGCAGATAGGTAGTCCAACAGATAGGCAGAAATCAAGAACTTCGTATAGCTCTTCTGTAGGTGCATTTTCAAGTACAAGCTGAGCGATAGTACCGAAAGCAACCTTTTCGCCGTGGAAATATTTATGTGCGCCTTCAAGAATTGTTAGGCCGTCATGAATAGCATGTGCGCCTGCAAGGCCGCCGCTCTCAAAGCCAAGGCCGGAAAGCAGGATGTTTGCCTCAACAATATTCTCAAGTGCCTGTGTAACTACGTTTGCATCACAAGCTTCTTTTGCCTTAACGCCATCAGCAAGTAGTGTTTCGTAGCAAAGTGTAGCAAGTGCAAGGGCTGTTTTAGTGCTGAAAGCCTTATCACAGAAACCTTCTCTTGCGCCACAGGGTAGGCCTGCATTTACATTTGCATATGCAGCGGAGGTAGCTCTTGCCTCAAAGTAGGTAGAAAGAGCATCACCCATACCGGAAACTAAAAACCTTGTAGGTGCTTTACAGATAACTGTTGTATCGATAAGAACAACTGATGGGCTAGATACAAAGTATGCATAGTCATCAAAAGCACCATCATCTGTGTATAGAACTGCTGAGTGACTTGTTGGTGCATCTGTTGCAGCAATTGTAGGAACGATAATTAGATTACCACCCTCTGCAACACACTTTGCAGTGTCGATAGCCTTACCGCCACCAAGACCGATAATACAATCACAGTTTTTTTCCTTAGCAACACCCTGAAGCCTTGCAACTTCACCTCTTGAGCATTCTCCGCCGAAGTTACTTTCTACAAAAGTTACAGAGAACTTTGCAGCTGTTGAATCAAGCTGAGCTTTTACCCTTTGTACGTCGTCCTTATGTGCAATAAGTAGTGCAGATTTACCGTATGTTTGCACAAAGTAGCCTAAATTTAACAGCTCGTTTTCACCCTGTACGTATTTAGACGGACAAATAAATGCTTTTCTCATGACCTTAACCTCCATAAAATTTTATTTTTTCGGGTTACCCCGATTGTTACGACTAATTATTTGTTAACAATGTTTGTTGGGTTGCCGTCAACATATGCCTGTAGGTTGCTTACAGCTACGTCCATAAGCCTCTGGCGGCTTTCCTTCGGTGCCCACGAGATATGTGGGGTGATTAGGCAGTTCTTAGCAGAAAGAAGTGGGTTGTCTGCCTTAATCGGCTCGGATGAAACAACATCAAGACCGGCAGCGTATACCTTACCACTGTTAAGTGCATCCCTTAGGTCTTCCTCAACGATTAGCGGACCTCTGGAGTTATTGATAATAATAACGCCGTCCTTCATCTTTGCGATGTTGTCCTTGTTTATGATTCCCTCTGTTTCTGGGAACAGTGGGCAATGTAACGAGATAACGTCTGCATCCTTAAATAGGTCATCAAGCTCTACATATTTGCAGGTATCGGATACTAGTGACTCATTTTTGTAAGCATCGTATGCAAGTACAGTCATGCCAAGAGCCTGTGCGATTCTACCGGTAGACTGGCCAATTTTGCCGTAACCAATAATACCGATTTTTTTACCTGCAAGCTCAATTAGTGGGTAATCCCAGTAGCACCAATCAGCGTTTGTTGTCCAGTTGCCGTCAGCAACGCTCTGGCTATGGTGACCAATACGGTGACAGATTTCAAGTAATAGTGCTATTGCGAACTGCCCTACAGCATCTGTACCATATGTTGGAATGTTGCAAACCGGAACACCTTTTGCCTTAGCAGCAGCGGTATCAACTACGTTGTAGCCGGTAGCAAGTACGCCAACATATTTAATGGATGTGCATTTTTCAAAAACCTCGCTGTTTAGCGGTGTTTTGTTGGTGATAACAGCCTCTGCATCACCGATTCTTTTAATAATCTCTGCTGTATCTTCAAGTGGTGTTCTATCGTATACTGTAAGGTCACCAAGCTTTTCAAAGCCTTCCCAGGAAAGATCGCCGGGATTCTCGGTGTAACCGTCTAAGATTACAATTTTCATATGCCGTTACCTCCTTAATTAATCTTCTAACAGTGCCCAAGCTCTGTTAATTACTCTTTTTGTGTTAGCAACAATAATATCTGCATCCTCATCGCCCCACGGCTTTACTTCAAAGGATAGTATGTATGGTGCCTCGGGGCAGAAGAATCCTTCATCCTTTAGGATTTTAAAGAACTCAAGTAGCTCCGGTGTATCGTTTGCACTGTTGGGATAGCCGAATCTTGGGTGCATATCGCCATAAGCCTCACAGCCATCTATAACAACAGCATTACCGATATGGAAATGTGTAATATAGGGGCGAAGTGTTTGGATAACAAACTTGGATGTCTCGTATGTTGTTGGGAAGTGGGATAGGTCTACTAGCAGACCAAAGTTTGAATGGCTTGTGCGCATATCAGCAGCAAACTTTGCAGCATATGGAGCCGGCCCTATAAGTGCCTTTTTGTCCATATCAAAGTCGAATACTTCAAGCTCTACCATCATGCCCTTTGCAGCTGCATAATCACAAACATTTCTGGTTGTCTTTAGTAGCTGTGCATAGGCCTCATCCTTTGTGGCCTCTTCCCAATGGCCTGCAAGGAAAGCTATTCCCTTTGCGCCAAGGTACTCTGCATCATCAACTGCATCTATAAGTAGAGCCTCTGCCTCTTTACGTGCAGCTTCATCGATAGCATTTGGGTTAAGTTTTGCACCCATTAGCCTTGGCTGTGCACCGTATCCAACCCTTAGGCCGGATTCGGTTAGCATCTTCTTAACTGCTGCACGATCTTCCTCAGATGCAACCTTAGTCATCTCTATCGCGGTAAAGAAATCGTCACAGGCTAGCTTCTTAACAGTCTCGGTAACCGAGTGCCCTGCGGCACCCGGATAAGACATAAATTGAATTGTGCCTATATCAAAATATTTTTGAATCGGATCTTTCATTTTTTCTCCTTGTACTCAATGGTTTACCTGCTAATTATACCTCTGGTGCAAAACTTTTGCAAGCCTTAATTGAAGGACCCATGTCACAAAGTTGCTCTGGTACACAGATAGCATCGATAATGTATGTTTTGCCGGATTTTTTTGCTCTTTCTAGTGCTGCTGCAAGCTCTTCGGGTGTGAATACACGCTCTGCCATACAGCCAAATCCTTCTGCTACCTTTACGTAGTCCATTGTGCCATCCTGGTTGTAAGGCATATCTACTGCGTACTCGTAACCGTAAGCACCCTTCTGGTTCTGACGGATTAGGCCAAGGTATGCATTGTTAAGAATCGGAACGATAATTGGCTTATCGAACACAGCTGCAACTGCAATCTCTTCTACCATGAATGTAAAACCAAAGTCACCAACCGGTACTACACAGTGATTTTTTGGATCTGCAACCTTAGCACCGAATGCACCCGGAATCTCGAAACCAAGTGTACCTGCACCACCTGATGGTAGGTATCTCATCGGCTTGTTGATCTCCTGTAGCTGGCCACCCCAGATCTGTGTAATACCACAGCCTGCTGTGTACATTGTATCATCATCAAACGCCTTGTTAAGCTCTTCGAAGAATCTGTGTGGCATAATTGGGCTACCTTCGTAGTCTGTCTTACGCTTTAGCTGAGTGCGTAGCTCAGGTAGTCCTGCTGCACGCTCTGTGTTCATAGGTGCAAGGCCTCTTGCCTTAACTTCGTCAAGTAGTGCTACTGCAGCAAGCTTTGCATCGGAAACTATGCCAAGGTCTGCTGGGAATACTTTACCAATCTGTGTAGGCTCGATGTTTACATGTATAAACTTTCTGCCCTCACGATAAACTGCAACGTCACCTGTATGTCTGTCGGTGAAACGGCAGCCGATACCAAGAACAACATCAGACTCGCTTAGGATCTTATTACCTATTGGCTGGCCAACCTGAATACCTGCATGACCTGCGTTTAGCGGATGACTCTCTGGGATACCACCCTTTGCCATGTATGTTGTGATAACCGGAATCTTTAGCTCTTCTGCAAGTGCGATAACTTCTTTTTCAGCATGGGAAAGGATAACACCACCACCCATGATCATAACTGGGTTCTTGCTTTCTGCAAGCATATCGATAGCCTTTTTAATATCGGATGCTTCCGGCTTAACCTCCGGTATTGCAGCAGGTGTATAGTCATCGATATTGAAATCGATCTCTGCCATCTGCATATCAAGAGGAAGGTCTAATAGTACAGGGCCCGGACGTCCGGCTCTCATTAGGTAGAAAGCTTCTTTCATTATTTCCGGAACCTTAGCAGGATCTAATACACAGTAGCATTTTTTTGCAACTGTCTTGGCAATATCAACCATGTTTACACACTGAAAAGCCTCTTTGTCCAACACAGCACTATTTGCCTGACCTGTGATGGCTAAAAGAGGTATAGAATCGATAAATGCTGTATAAAGTCCTGTTACAAAGTTTGTAGCACCAGGGCCAGATGTACATATTGCTATAGCAATCTTATGTCCTGCTCTGTAGTAACCATCTGCAGCGTGAACACAAGCTTCCTCATGTCTCATGCAGTAGTGGTCAATCTTTGCATCTTGTAGATACTTATAAACCGGGTTAATTCCGGCACCTGGAATGCCAAACGCATCGGTAATGCCTTCTTTTTCTAAAATTTGTACTATTGCTTCTGCTACTTTCATGAAATCTCCTTTTTCTTATTCCACTGCCACAAAAAAGTGTTATGCGTTCTTCGTATGTGAAAACACATACTCCATCTTTTCTCTTTCCTGTAACAGTACCGTCTTAATTGTTTCTATCTTTTCCGGTTTCATACGAAATATGGGGCCGGTTACACTTATTGTTGCCACAATTTCCGAGTTAAATT
>CAYJKW010000078.1:0-836 GCA_964370765.1 uncultured Oscillospiraceae bacterium | reverse complement strand
GTTCACATTCCTCGTCATCAACCGCAAAATCATTTTTCTTTGCCTGCTGTACACAGTTTATAAGCTCACGTTTGTTTACTATTGTATGTTCTGTAAGCTTTATTAGGCTCTCGGCCGGACATAGTTGATCGAATTCATCAGCTGTTTTTTCGGTAAGGTATAACTTTCCGGCAGCAGTGCAGTAAAGTGGTGCCTTTTTGCCGATCTTTTGTGTTACCTTAAGTAAACTATCCTCGCCGTCTACACTGTCTATGTATAGCAACTCATTATTGTCTTCTATCGATAGGCAGCTTGCCTCCCCTGTAATCTTGGATATCTCCTCAAGATAGGGTTTAACTACATGCCTTAAATCAAATTTAGATTCAACCTGCCTACCTATATAGGTAAACTTTAAGGTTAAGCCATATTGTTGGGTGCTTTCATTTTGTGTAACATACCCTAGTGTCATAAGGGTATATAGTAGTCTAAGTGCTGTTCCCGGCGACAATTTAGTCCTTGCCGCTATCTCCTGCAGCTTCATATCGCCGCCGGTTTCAGCCATTACTTCAATTATTGAAAAGCTTCTCTCAATTGATTGGTTTTTCTTTACCTGTTTCTCCTGCATAGTTGTACCTCCCGTATATATTCGCTGTATAAAACAGTATTTCATTTAATGCGTATATGTTTACCTACAGCTTATCACTAACTAAAAGGTACAGTTATCTATAGCAGTTAACTGAATATCCTTGGTAGTATCAAGGTTAGATCAGGTATGTAGGTAATTAACATTAGTACGACGAACACACACACATAGAATGGGAAACTCGCCTTTACAAAGTCTTTCATACTGAGCTTCG
>CAYJKW010000077.1:9358-9929 GCA_964370765.1 uncultured Oscillospiraceae bacterium | reverse complement strand
ATTCTGTCAAAGGTGACAGATTTAATCTGTTCTAAACTAAGCATATAACCTCCCTACGATAAACAATCAGTTAAAATATAGACCATTATTCTCAAGCTCACCCAGTATATTGTTGTCCATAAAGTCAACGTTGTAGGGGGTGATAATAAAAGTGGAGTTAGCAACAAGCTGTATATTACCCTTATTTGCATATGCAACACCGGTTAAAAAGTCGATTAAACGGCGGCTAACCTCTTTGGGGGCTGTTTCAAGATTAAGTACAACGGTACGCTTTGCGTTCAGATGATCTGCAACGGCTGTTGCATCATCAAATTTTTCAGGTTTTGCTAAAACAACCTGAAGTTGGGTAGTAGCATTAATATTTACTACCTTATTACGTTTTGTTGTATCCGGCGCAGGGCGCTCTTCCTCATATTCTTTTGAATGGCTGGTTATAATATCCATATCATCGTCATACTCATTTTCAGACGGCAGGCCGACAAACTCTTTCATCTTATCAAATAATCCCATCTTGTTCTCCTTTTTTAAATTCTGTCACCAAAGATAGCACTCCCGACTCTAACAAGATTTG
>CAYJKW010000077.1:0-9348 GCA_964370765.1 uncultured Oscillospiraceae bacterium | reverse complement strand
ATTAACTATTGCTGCCTCATAATCGTTCGACATACCCATGGATAAAATATCAATATTATCTATATTATGCCTCTTTTTACTCTTAATGTCAATATATAGATTAAACATATCGCTAAAATATTTTTCTAAAGTGCCGGATTTATTATAAGGTGGTATGCACATAAGCCCACGAAGCTGTAAATATGTCGATTTTTCAATCTGTTCGACTAATTTATCAAGATCTGATACCAATATACCACTTTTGCTCTGTTCGGCTGCTATATTAACCTCGATTAAAACATCTAATTTTTTATTCTGTTTTAAAAGTTCAGCTTCAAGTTTGGTTGCAAGCTTAATACTATCAAGTGTTTGAAGCATTGTAATGTGAGGTAAAAGGGTTCGTATTTTATTACTTTGAAGATGACCTATCATCTGTATATTATTGCAGTTAATTTCCGGTGCTTTGGAAACAAGCTCTGATACATAATTTTCGCCTACACATGATATACCACATTTTAAGGCCTCATTAATAGCCTGTACCGGAACTGTTTTCGTTACTGCTAAAAGGGTGATATCTTCCCTTTTTCGTCCTGATTTTTCTGCCGCCCTTGTAATATTTTGTTCTATTTTTTTTATATTATCGGCGATGTAATTATAAGAATTTTCCATCATACAAATTTCGTCCTTCTATAACTATTAAATCGTACAATTCAACCTCATTCTCCTCGTCGGAGTTAAATGGTAAAAGCATATATTCCTCATTCTCAAACATAGGAGCTATATTTTTAAACTGAATCAGGTTGCCAAACTGAACATATACACCCTTTTCGCCATCAACAATTCTAAGTGCATCACGGCTTACTCTTATGCCACTGAAATTTCTTATAATAATCTGCGCATCTGATTGCCTAATATTTGCCACCTCAGGGGTTAATGTCTCACAGCTAAACTGTAACAATGTCTGGCCATTTTCGTCCGGATCATCCATGCGTACAAGTTCAACCGGAATAGGCTCGCCGGCGATATCATCAAAAACTATTTCATAGTCTGCGCCAACATTTAATCTACTGCTATCTATTTCTGGCAATATACAGTAATAGTCCCACCTGTAATCGAGTATTAACTTGCCAATATTACCTTGTGCAGGAGTTAGGTTTTGTGCGGTGTCAATTGCTGTGGTTAGTTCATCAATATTCCACTGTGCTGCCGTTTCCTTGCTAAATACAGTTTCGCCTCCGTCTGTATCTCTAACAAAGTAGCCTACATCATCAGAGGTAATTATACTATCAGGCTGTGTTTGAAGCTGTAACATTTCAACAGTTGCACTTGACTGTGATAAAGCGGCGGAGGGATTATACGCAACATCCATTGCCAGTTGCATCCTGTTATAATTTAATAGAAGATCATTTTTTGGCTCATGTATATTTGATAGTGTGCCTGAGTTAAGAACATCAAGCAACGAGTAATATGCACTGATTTGCTGTTTGGATATGTTTGAGATATCGCTTACTAAGTTTTCCTGTGTAGTAGAGGAGTCCTCAAGAGTTTCTAACATCTGAATCTCTCGTGATAGTCGCACATTATCCTGCGCTGTGTTAATATCAGAAAAAACATAGGCAATCTCACTACCGGTGCTTACTCTTTCGCCCTCTTGCGGGATATATCGAAGTATGTTAGTGGTATTTCCAGCTATTAGCAGTTCGTCCCTGACTGCAAGACCTGTAGTTGTAATACTCTCGCTAAGCTCATGCTCCACTGCAATCTGGGTAATGTAGTTGTTTTGGAAAGCAATATAGACCTGTATTCCAAAGTAAACCACAGGTATTAGAAAAAGAAAGAAGACGCCCTTCTTTAAATATCTAAATAATCTTAATCTAAAAAGTTTCAACTATAAAATTCCTTTAGCAACGGTAGAACGATAGTTTTAAAAGTATCTTGTTTAGTAACATCAATAATGTTGGCATCACTATAACGGTTAAACCAACTTAGCTGCCGTTTTGCATAGTTACGTGTAGCTTGCTTTAGCTTTACAATACATTCGTCTTGACAGCTATCCCCCTCTATATATGGAAAAAATTCCTTATAGCCTATTGCGGCGGCGGCAGTTGTAAACTCAAGTCGGTTATTATAAACATGTTGAGCCTCTTTTAACAGTCCGGATCTAAGCATACTATCCACCCTGCCCTCTATAGCAGAGTATAGTAGCTGCCTATCAGGGTAGTTGCAGTGAAAAACTAAACGATTAAATGGTGGTTTGCTCGGCAATGCTTCCTCTCCAACCTGCGAAAATGGTTTGCCATGTGTAAGGGTTATATAAAGTGCTCTGATTAACCTTTTGCGATTATTTGGATGAATCCTTTCGGCTGAAACATTATCAAGAACCTTTAGTCTATCATAAAGTTGCGTTGTATTGGTGTTATTTAACATATTAATTATTTCAGGTTGCAGATCATTTTCTAAAAATTCACGTCCATCACAAACTGCATCGATATATAGGCCGGTTCCGCCACAAATTATAACTTTTTTATCCCTATTAAAAATATCGTCTATTATAGGCCTTGCAAGCTTTACATAGTCTGCAACACTAAAATGAACATCCGGCTCTATAATATTTAGCAAATGGTGTGGCACCCCCTGCATTTCCTGCTGTGTAATTTTTGCAGTGCCTACATCAAGCCCTTTATATATCTGCATAGAATCGGCCGAAACAACCTCGGCATCAATCAGCTTTGCTATTGCAACTGCCAAAGCGGACTTACCGGTTGCAGTGGCACCGCATATTATTATTATCTTGTTTCTAAGATCTTTCAAATCTACCTTCCAGCTCTTTTTTATCAAAGGATATTACTACCGGCCTACCGTGGGGGCAGCATGCGGGAATGTTGCCAGATAGTATCTGTGATGCAAGCGATATTAGCTCTGTATCTGTTAACCTGTCTCCTGCTTTAACTGCCGCCCTACAGGCTACCGAATGGTATACCCACATTGTACGTTCATCAGCGGTCATGCTCCCGGTATTTATGCCGGAGGCAAGTTCGGTAAGCAATTTTTCGGCATTATACCCGTCAATATCGGCAGGTAAGGAAAAGATTCTTACAGCATTCCCACCAAAATCCTCTATCTCTATGCCAAGTTTGTTAAGATAATCACTGCTATCAAGTAGTGCGGCCTTATCTTCATTATCAAGCTCCACCGTCAACGGAGTTAACAGTAGTTGACTATCAATATCCTCGGTACGTTGCTTAATTAACTTTTCATATATTATACGTTCATGTGCAGCATGCTTATCCATTAGGTAGATTAATTCATCTGCCTCAAGTATAATATAGGTTGAAAAAACTTCACCTACAAACCTAAGCGTTGGCGTTTTAGCATCCTCTATTTGTTGTTGTTCTGACTGTTGGATATCAATAAAGGGCTGCTCAACTGTTATTTTCTGCACCGGATTAGCTACAATCTGCGGTTCTTCATATGGGATATCAATATTAAAGTTGCTTTTGTGAGGATGTGTTGTTACATAGGGTGTGCGGGGTGATGCAAACGATAGTGGGGTTATTATATCTTTATTAGGTCTATTAACGTAATCTTGGCTATCAGATTTATAAACAGGAGTATCGTTAGTTTGTATTGGTTGAGTACTTGGCGTTTTAATGATAGTGGGAATAGCTACTTTTGGTAATAGTGCCGACTTTACTGATCGGTATATGCATGAAAAAACCTTGCGTTCCTCGGCAAAGCGGACCTCTGTTTTTGCCGGATGGACATTAACATCTACAAGATATGTAGGTAAAGTCAGAAATACAAAAACAATGGGATGCTTACCGTGTGGGAAATACCCACTTGACGCTTGATCGATAGCGGAATGAAACGATTTGTTTTTTATATATCGCCCGTTAACATAAAAAAACTGCATAGCCCTTGATGCTCTTGCACCATCTGCGCTACCTACAAAACCGGTTATTTTATAGCCATCCTCTGAAAAGGATACCGGTTTTAAAAAGCGGTGTATATCACCTGACACAAGTGCATTTATAGCAAGTAGCATATCACCCTTTGCACGACAACTAATCACCTGCTTACCATCTCGTATCATGGTAAAAGCCACCTCGGGATGTGCTAATGCAATCTTTGTAACGGTATCGGCAACTGCATTTCCCTCTGCCACATCCTTCTTTAAAAATTTTAACCTTGCCGGTGTGTTATAAAATAGGTCAGAAACAGTAATAGTTGTACCTACATCTCTTGCAGCCGGAATAACTTCTCCGCCTATTCCGGCTACGACACTATAGGAAAGGGCAAACTCCGAATCCTCTACCTTAGATATTACCTCTAAGCGTGACACAGCAGCAATAGATGCAAGAGCTTCTCCTCTAAATCCTTTAGTAGTAATGTTTTCAAGATCTTCATCGGTTATTATCTTGCTTGTTGCATGTGGCAAAAAAGCAGTCCTTAGATACTCTGCCTCAATACCACTACCATTATCGGCAACACTGATAAACTCACGTCCACCGCTCTCTATCTCGATTTTAATGTCGGTTGCACCGGCATCGATTGAGTTTTCTACAAGCTCCTTAACCACCGATGCTGGTCGCTCTACGACCTCACCAGCAGCAATTTTATCTCGTAATAGTGTAGGTAGTTCCCTAATTACTCCACTCAATTCGTTACCTCTTCAGTAGACATCTGCTTTAACTCAGAGAGTATCTGCCAAGCCTCAAGCGGAGAGAGTGCGTCCGGAACAACCGATTTAAGCCGCTGCATAATATCTGTTTTTATTGGAGTGGCCGGCTCGTTTAACATATCCTCAAAGTTTAACTGCGTAGCTGCACCGGAAAGCGCTTCGGAATGTTGTTCTAAATCTATCAATATTTCTGATGCCCTATCTATAATTTGTTGTGGGACACCTGCAAGTTTTGCCACCTCTATACCATAGCTGTCATCTGCGGCACGTTGAACAATTTTACGTAGGAAGATTAACTCATCACCACGCTTTTTGGCGGTAATACTATAATTTTTAACAGAGAAATACAGGCTTTCTAAAACGCAAAGTTCATGGTAATGGGTCGCAAACATTGTTTTGGGTTGTAGGGTATTGTTTTCGGCAAGATATTCTATAATAGCCCTTGCAATGGCAAGGCCATCGAATGTTGAGGTTCCTCTGCCCACCTCATCTAAAATTAATAAACTTTTAGATGTTGCTGTATGCAAAATTTGTGCCATCTCGGTCATCTCTACCATAAATGTAGATTGGCCTGCAGAAAGATCATCCGATGCACCTACCCTTGTGAGTATGCTGTCGCATACACCAATCTGGGCAGAAGTAGCAGGTACAAAACAACCAACCTGTGCAAGTAGTACGATTAATGCAGTCTGCCTCATGTATGTGCTTTTACCTGCCATGTTGGGGCCGGTGATAAGTAAAATTCTATTTTTTACGCTATCTGCAGTTACATCGTTTGCTATAAATGCAGTTCTGCGTAGCTGGCGTTCAACTACCGGGTGGCGGCCATTCTTAATTAAAAGAGTGGACGATTCATCAACAGCCGGTCGCACATAATCATACTGCATCGCAACCTCGGCAAAGCAGCAAAATACATCCAACTTTGCAACAGCTGCTGCAGTTGTACTGATTCGTGATGCCGCAGTTGCAATTTGTGATAACAGATTATCATACAGCTCGGCTTCTAATCTTATTAAACGCTCCTCTGCTCCCATTATTCTACTTTCGAGATCTTTAAGCTCATCGGTAATATAACGTTCACAGTTTGCTAGGGTTTGGCGGCGAACAAAATTTTCAGGCAGTTCCTCAGCAGATGATCTTGGAATTTCTACATAATATCCAAATACTCTGTTGTAACTTATTTTTATCTTTTTTATACCATACTCTTCACGATACCGATTCTCTAACTCTACAAGTTTGCCCTTAGCGCCACCGGATAGTGAGCGTAGCTCGTCTACTTCGGTATTAAAGCCAGACTTAATCACCCCCCCATCCTTGAGTGTGGCAGGCAATTTTTCACTAAGGGTAACGGAGATTAGCTCTGTAATATCCGTTAGCTTGTCGATACAAAGATATACCGACACAAGCTCACCGGATGTATAACCGGCAACCGAAAGCTTTAGTTGTGGAAGTATGTTTAGGGTGTTTAAAAACGCCGAAAGTTCTCTCGGAGCCGAACTTTTATAAACAATACGACTAAGTATTCTTTCCATGTCAGCGATTGAGGATAGAAGATCTCGAACGGAGGCCCTGTTTAAAACATCTTTCCCAATCTCTGCTACTGCATCTAACCTTCTATTTATCATAGAAGCAGACACAAGTGGCTGCTCAAACCATAACCTTAACAGCCTTCTACCCATAGATGTTTTCGTCATGTCAATGGTCTGGAGTAGGCTACCGCTTTTTGTACCATCACGCATTGTCTCGGATATCTCAAGATGCCGCCTTGTGGTGCTTGAAAGTCTCATAAATGCATCGATACTATATCTCTCTATATTTACGAGTGCACCAAGGCCGTGCTTTTGGGTCAGAGTAAGGTAATGTATAAGTGCAGAAACAGCACCAACACTGGACTCACCATCCTCAATAAGTGATGAAACACAGTCACAGGAAAATTGATTTTTTAATATATCCTGTGATTTTTTGGAATCATAGATGCCATCGTCGATAATCTCGACACTGCAAGAGATACTTTGTTTAATATAATCAGTAATTTCTTTATGTTTAAGTATCCCGTCGTTTGAGATAATTTCGGTGGGTGAAAACCTTGCAAGCTCAGTACAGATATCCTGTATAAGTTTTTCAGAGTTTAGCCTACAAAGGTATATAATCCCACAGGAGACATCAGAAAAACAAAGTCCGGCTGATGTTTCGGTTAAAACATATATGCTACACAAAAAGTTATTCCTATCATCACTTAGCATAGAGCTTTCGAGTGCAGTCCCCTTAGTGACAATTCGTACCACATCCCTATCCACTATTCCTTTTGAGGTTGCCGGGTCACCTGTCTGCTCGCAGATAGCCACCTTAAAACCAAGGTCAAGTAGTCTTGCAATATACGTTTCGGCACTATGATAAGGTATACCGCACATTGGTGCTCTTTGTGAAAGGCCACACTCTCTACCGGTAAGGGTTAGTTCGAGTGCTTTAGACACCGTAATAGCATCCTCAAAGAACATTTCATAAAAGTCACCTAGCCGAAAGAACAACACCTTGTCCTTGTGTTGTTCTTTTATCTGCATATATTGTTGCATCATCGGGGATAGGCCGGCCATTAGTACCTCCATAAATCAAAAAGGTGGATGATTATTGTAGTCGTATAACAACTACTGTAAAGGCATACCACCTTTATTTTTTTTATCTAACGCTTAAATGTAATATACGACTATGCACAACCACTACAGCCCGAACAACTGCCGGCACAATCCTGTGGAGGCTCTGCTGTTGCAGGGTCTTGTCCATTGATAGCAGCTGTTAAAACTGCCTGAATATGCTTTATAAGCTCATCCAATTCCTCTTGAGCTTCGTTGTGCTTTACCATTCCCTCGTGTTCCATAATCTCGGTATAAAGGGTGCGGACGGTGTTGTTAAGTTTTACAATTTCACTTTTATCCGGATTTTCTGTGGACATAGCTGTTGTAAGTTGCTCGCGTGTTGTGTTAAAGGTATCAACCTTATTTACAAGATCCTGATCCTTCTCGTTTTCCTGTCTAATATTGTCCAGTTTCAGATATGCTGGGTCGTTTTGCAATGCCTTTGCGGCCTCTATAAACATTTCAAGGGTAGTCATTTTTTAATCCTCCATTATTCCTGTTAGTGCTGTTGCTGAACTACCTGTAATAAATACAGTACATAGCTCACCGTTTTGTGGTTTGCGACCGGTACTGGTATATTTAACTAGTAAAAAATTACCGTATCGACCTATGTATGTTCCATTATCATCCTTTTCAAATAAAACCGGAATTCGACGATCCTTGAATGTAGAAAGTATGTCTGAAGCCTGTTGCTTTTGTTGAGAAAGTAGCCTATCCATACGTTCTGTCTTCTTTGCACTTATGTTATCATCGTTAAATTTGGCAGCCGGTGTTCCGGGCCTTTTTGAAAATATATATGTGAACAGCTGATAAAATCCTACGCGCCGGATAAGGTCTAACGTTGCATCAAAGTCTACCTCGGACTCGCCTGGGAACCCTACAATAATATCTCCGGAAAATGCAACATTCGGAATTTTGTTCTTGGCGTAGTTTACTAAATTAACATAATCGTCTGCAGTATACCCACGACCCATTGTGGACAATATCGAATCACTTCCGGATTGTGCCGGTAGATGTAGCATTCGACACATCTTTGGTTCTTCGGCAATAAAATCTACAAGTTCTCTTGTAAAGTACTTGGGGTGGGATGATAAAAAGCTAACTATATAGTCACCTGGTACAGCACAAATCTGCCGTAATAGACCGACAAAATCTATTTCTTGAGATAGCTTACGACCATATGCATTAACGTTTTGTCCAAGCAATGTAATGTGCTTGGCCCCCTCCGCTACAACCTCTTTAAACTCGGCTACAATATCCTCAGGATTACGGTTTACCTCGGCCCCTCTAACATAGGGCACGATACAGTAGCTACAATGATTATCACAGCCGTACATAATCGGTATCGAAACATTATATTTATCATCACGACTTACTGTAATACCCTCTACAATCTCCTTTTCGTCCACCGTAGTTTCGGGGAAGATACGCTCCTTAGGGTTTTCCAAAAAATCCGCAAGCGTGTCTACAAAATTCTCTTGTAGAGTTGTATCACCTACAATATCTACAAATGGATAAGAATTTTTTATGGTGGAGATATTTCGCATATTGGAAAACATACAGCCACACAGAATAATTATTCGCTTGTTGTTCACTATTTTAAGCGGCTTTAGTTCACCTAAACGACTTAAAAACTTAATTTCTGCACTCTCTCTTACTGCACAGCTGTTAACAAGTATTAAATCGGCCTTTGTTTTGTAGGTAGTTTTTTTAAAACCTATAAATTCAAGTATACCTCTAAGCCGTTCAGTATCACTAACGTTCTGTTGGCAACCGTATGTCTCTACATAGTAGCAAAACTCATCTTTATTAAAAAAGTCTTCGCACATCTCTTGGACATACTCAAATTCTTCTTTTGTAGGTTTAGGCATAATTCCTCTCTTTCTATTGGTTGTTAAAGATGCTTTTTTAGATATTGGCCGGTAAAAGAGGCACTGTTTGCAGCGATTTCCTCTGGTGTACCGCAGGCTAAAACTTCCCCGCCTGCGTTTCCTCCTTCTGGCCCCATATCTATAATATAATCCGCAGTCTTGATAATGTCAAGGTTATGTTCAA
>CAYJKW010000076.1:0-9995 GCA_964370765.1 uncultured Oscillospiraceae bacterium | reverse complement strand
CCTTTAACATGAACAAGCTACACCTATTCGACCCAGAGACAGAGAAGGTAATTCTTAACTAGTTACCCGCTACTCCCACATCTAAAGAAATAAACGGCCACTATCACGAAAATTGATAGTGGCCGTTTTAGTTTGTACTGGTTAAAGAGTTTAGAGAACAGGATCATGATTTTAAGGTTATTCTTCCTTTTATGACCTAATC
Source organism: uncultured Oscillospiraceae bacterium (assembly GCA_964370765.1). Taxonomy (GTDB): domain Bacteria; phylum Bacillota; class Clostridia; order Oscillospirales; family Ruminococcaceae; genus CAYJBH01. The sequence goes on along the minus strand of CAYJKW010000076.1, from coordinate 9,793 downwards.
GGAATAATATAGGGTATTTTAAAATCAAAATAGAACCTTACTGATAATACAGCAAGGTTCTATCTATTTTTATCGACATTATTTTGTATCCCCCACAATCGGTGCATTAAGTGCCCTTTTTGTGGGGGAATATGTTTTAGTTTACAGATACATATTAAAGATATTGTATTTTTCCAGCTCTAGCTCCTCGCCGTATTTTAGAATAACCTTGTCCTCAAAATCAAATTCCTCAATACCCTTATCGGAATACTCTAATGTTTCCAGTACCGAATAATCATTATGGATTGGAATTGCAATACGTGTGCCTATTACCTTTGCACACTCTACCGCTTCTGCCGGCGACATAGTGGTTTCACCGTCGATAGGTAAAAACGCATAATCAACACTAAGTTCCGCTAAAAACTTTTCCATATGGTAAGTTTTTGATGTATCTCCTGCACAGTATACCTTTATATCATCGATAATCAATAGGTATCCGGCACCAAACGAACGTACATGGTGGTGATTTAGTGTTTCGTAGGAGCTAAGGCTAACCCCCTTAAATCCAAACATATTAAAATCACCGTTATTGGATGCCTCCTCCGGTAGTACTACAAGGCAATCATCGTTTTGTGTAACAAGTGAAAGATCAACGCCTGTCGGACGATTATGGGTTATAAGAATAATATCCGCAGGCTTACTGTAGTCACCCGGAAAAAATGGGTCTACATATACTACCGTGCCGTTTTTTGTGATAAATCTAAGGCTTCCGTGCCCTATATATAATACTGTAGATGGCATAGCTACTCCATTTATGATATATCCTACAATAATATTAACACATTGTCGCTATTTTTTCAATACACAATTTATAAAAGAAACACAAAGTTTATTACTGTTTATTCGTACCGTAACGCATCAATAGGATCAAGTTTTGCAGCCTTGTTTGCAGGGTAGTAACCAAAAAACAGTCCAATTGCAAACGAAAACCCAACGGCAATTAATATACCAAGAAGATCTGGGGATGCTGGGAAGTCCAGCAGGCTAGATGCAACGCTGCCAAGTACAACACCAAATATTATGCCTATTACACCGCCTATAACACATATTATAGAACTCTCGGTAATAAACTGCACCCTAATTGATGTGTTGGTTGCACCAAGCGCCTTTCTTGTACCAATCTCCTTTGTACGCTCGGTTATCGATACAAGCATAATATTCATAACACCGATACCGCCCACAAGCAATGAGATTGCCGCAACGGCAGATATTGCAAGCTGCAGTGTTGCAAGCATGGTTGTCATAGATTCTATGATACTATCCATCGCAAAGGATCCAACCTCAAAGTCCTCATTGTTGGAGTATTGTCGATTATTTAGATAGTCCGAAACATTCGTTGCGAATGCTGTGCTATCGGTTCCGGCTGATGTTAATATAGTTATCGACTGATATCCATCGTCGGCGCCGGTTAGATGCTGTGCCGATGTATAGGGAATATATGCAGTGGTCTCCATGTCCTGCTCGTTTGACATTCCACCCATCGAGAACATCGATTGCTCATACTCGTAAACGCCAACTACGGTAAATAATGCCGGTGTGCCATTTTGACCCTCAAGCATTACCTGCTGACCTATCGGGCTACCCTCAAAACCATAATTTGTTACAAAGTTGTCGGACACAACCACAACGTTCTTCCCATCCTCTATCTCACGTGGAAGTAAAAACCTACCATTTAAAATAGTAACGTTGCTTATTAGTGCCTCGCTATCGGTAACACCGCTTAGGCTAAAGTTTGCATAGTTCTCGCCCATCGTGGCGGTGCCGCTACCTACCGCAACCGTTATGCCGATTGCCTCTATCTCCTCATCGAACTGTACAGCTATCTCCTCTAAAATATCATCTGAAAGCAGATCACTGGACGTGGGCTGACTAAATGCTTGCGGGCCGGTAGAAAACTCATCGGCACGCTGTGTTATATAAAGGTTTACTGTGTTTGCGCCCATTGCCGACATCTCGCTTGCTATATATCCGTTTAACGAGTTACCGATTGTAAATATTGTAATAACCGATCCAATACCGATTATAATACCAAGCATGGTAAGCAACGCACGCATCTTATTGCTCCATAGCGAGGCAAGTGCTAACCTTACATTTTCTTTAATACTCATACTGCACCCCTGCCGCTACCCGGGCGGTCACTTACTATCTTACCGTCGACAAGTGTTACAATACGCTCCGTCTCCTCGGCAAGCTCCGGCGAATGGGTGATAAGCACGATTGTCTTGCCATGTTTTTGGTGCAGATCATGAAATATATCCATAACAAGTCGTCCTGTCTTGCTATCCAATGCACCGGTCGGCTCGTCGGCAAGTATAATTGCCGGATCGTTTGCAAGTGCCCTTGCTATTGCAACCCTTTGCTTCTGACCACCTGATAGCTCGTTAGGTTTATGGTGGCGCCTACCATACATATCCACCGTTTCAAGTAGCTCGGCACTTTTTTGGCTACGCTGTTTTCTACTCATGCCGGCATAAAGCATCGGTAATTCTACATTACGCTGTGCATTTATCCTTGGTATAAGATTAAAGTTTTGAAAAACAAAGCCTATCTTTTTATTGCGTATTCCGGAAAGTTCGCTATCCTTTGCGGCCATAATATCCACATTATCAAGCAGATACTCCCCCTCGGATGGGCGATCCAGCGCACCGACAATGTTCATAAGGGTCGACTTGCCACTACCGGACGCACCTACAATAGAGATAAAGGTACCTTTTTCGATAGAAAGACTAACGTCATCAAGGGCGCAGAGTTCGTTTTCCATCCCCTCAAAATAGCGCTTAAAAACGCCTTTAATTTTTATTACTTCTTCAGCCATTATTAACGTCCTCCAGCTGGAGCACCACCGCCTGCGGGCGCGCCTCCACCTGTTCCCGGGCCTACCATTATCGCACCATCGGTTAGGCTTGCAAGGTCGGCAACATTGTAACCCATCGGATCATCTAACACTAACATACCATCGGTAAGCTCTGCCGAAATAATCTCTACAAGGTAGTCCGATTCAAGCCCTGTTGCAACCTGTATCATACGTCTGCCGTCCTGATCGCCCATCGCAAGCTGTTCTGTTGTAGGCATACTGTCATATACATATATATACTGGCTACCATCCTGCTCTATAACGGCATCTATCGGCACTGCATAGGTATCGGCCGAGGACTCCAGTAAAAATTTAATCTGTGCCGGCACTCCGGCACGTAGGTCTTGATTAGCATCGTCAATCGATATCTTAATGCTAAAGCTACCCGATGCATCCACCGCTATCGGTGAAATCTCGGTAATTGTTCCTTTAAGCTCGGTAGTTCCGGTTGAATCTGTCGTGATTATCGCCTGCATTCCTTCGGCTAACTTTATAACATCATAGCTTGCTACCGTTGTAATAATTTCAAGGTTTGCAAGATCCTGTACTATGCATATTGCGGATGTCCCAACATTATCCCCTACATCGTAGTTAACCTCGGTTACTACACCATCTATAGGCGCACGGATAAATGTATCGTCCAATCCCTCCTGTGCATCGGCGATACTCTCGTTAAGGTCATCAAGCTTTCTTGAATTTGTGCTGTTAGTAGACTGTGCCTGCAATGTTTGCTGTGTTAAGGAGTTTTGAGCCTGCTCTATCGAGTTTAATAGCTGTGTCTCCTGTGAGGAGAATGAGTTTAAAAGTGTCTCTGATTCGATATCAAGCTTTGCTATCTCTGCTGCTATCGACTGTATTTTTGCCTGTTCGTCGGCAATGTCGTTATACGCTTTTGTGGTTGGGTTTGTTGTATCCAGCTTATCTAAGGAAGAAAGTGCGTTGTACGCCTTGTTCAACTCCTCCATATACATATCCGGTGTTGCTGTGGATGATGTCGCCGTAGCCCATGTAGCAAGCAGGGCAGAGATGTTAGAGTTGCTTGTGGCAGTCTGTGCCACAAGGCTGTTATTAAGTACTGCCTTTTGATCTGCTATCTTCTGCTGATCTGTGGTATATTTTGCCTTAGCATCGTTATATGCCGTCTGTGCATCGGTTACACTGTCTGCCGCAACCGAAAGGTTATGATCTGTTATTGCATTTTGGTTCGCAATATCTGTTCTGGAGTCGGAATAGGTCTCCTGTGCCGATTCAATACTATCGTACACCACCTCGGTATCAAGTTGCGCTATTACCTCACCCTCTGCGATACTATCACCAACCGATACGTTAAGCGAGATTATCTCGGCACCGGAATTTTGTGCAGTTGCAACCATTACCATGCGGCTATCGGTAGATGATGTCTGACCCGATGCAACGATAACATTCTCTATATTCTGCTTTGTAAGTGCTGTTACCGATGGTTGTGATAGAAATGCATTCATCTGAGTTGCTGCAGAGCTGATAAAGTTAACTATCAGTGCAATAACTATAATAATTATTGTAAGTACTATAAGTAGTACCTTACGTTTTTTTACAAACTCCAAAACCTTTGACATAAAACTCCCTTACTCTTCAAATCAGCCGATATAAATACATATTATATCGGCTGATTATATAAAATTTATGTGTATAAACTATGAAATATTACAAAACATTCGAGCTATAACTTATAGTAATCCACTGCACCCTCAAAAATCGGCATCGGTTTTGTTACCGGTAGGTTTTTGTAAAGGTGCGGTAGCATACGCTCGCTATGGCCCATCTTACCGTAAACCCTACCACAGGCAGATGTTATACCCTCTACTGCCGCATAGCTTCCGTTAGGGTTAAATGCAATGTCCTGTGTTACAGTGCCCTCAAGATCAACATATCTTGTTGCAATCTGCCCCTGCCTTGTAAGTTTTTCGAACAGTGATTCATTACAGCAAAAGCGCCCCTCCCCATGGGATATTGGCACCGAGTATACCTCGCCGATATTGCATTTCGAAAGCCACGGTGTATTTATCTGGCTAACCACAATATCGGTCATCTTAGATTGGTGGCGACCTATGTAGTTGTGCGCAAGGGTCGGATTATCTTCACTGCGCTGTGTTATCTCACCAAAGGGAACAAGACCAAGCTTTATAAGTGCCTGAAACCCGTTACAGATACCCAGCATAAGCCCATCACGGTTTTTTAAAAGGTCATTTATCTGCTGTGAAACCTCAGGGTTACGTAGGAAAGATGTAATAAACTTACCGCTACCATCAGGCTCATCACCGCCGGAAAATCCGCCGGGAAGAACAATAACGTTGCTTTTTGCAATCTGCTTTGCAAGGTTTTGTACCGATTCTTTTACTGCCTGCGGCGTTAGGTTGCGCACAAGGAATATCTCGGCCTCACCACCTGCACGCTCTACCGCCCTTGCTGTATCAAGCTCGCAGTTCGTACCGACAAATGCCGGTATTAAAAAGCGTGGTTTTGCTGATACAGGGGTACAGCTTGGTACCTGCCAACCCTTCTCAACCGGTGGCACAAAGGGCATAGCTGCCTGTAGCTTTGTATCTTTTGGATAAACGTCATCCAACACATCATCATAACTTTGCAGGTATGGCATAAGTTGTTCGGTTTGGCCGGCTACCGTTGCCGTAAACTGCTCTACCGTTTTGCCGATTATCTTTGCATCCTTTACATCCGCACCCTTCTCGACCTCAAGAATAAAGCTACCAATCGGTACATCTGCATCCTGTGTTACCTCAAAGCCGATACGGTTACCTATCGACATGCTAAACAGGGTGTGTGCAAACCCCTTAAATCCGGTAGACGCTGCCGACAGTATCTTTTTATCCTTTGCAAGCGCCGTAATTGTTTTCATTACATCCTTTAGTGAGTTTGGATTGGGCTGTGAACCATCGTAGTCAGGCTTTAACAGCACAAGATCGCTACCCGCCTTTTTAAATTCCGGTGATACAAGATTTTCACCCTCACAGATAGACATGGCAAACGATATTAATGTAGGTGGTACATCAAGCTTCTCAAAGCTACCGCTCATCGAATCTTTACCGCCTATAGCCGCAACGCCAAAATCCAGCTGTGCCGAAAGTGCACCCAGAAGTGCTGCTGTAGGTTTGCCAAACCGTGTGGCCGCACCGGACGGGCGCTCAAAATACTCCTGAAAAGATAGATAACACTCGCTACCGTATCCACCGGCCGCAGCAATCTTACAAAGCGAATCTACAACTGCAAGGTAGGCACCATGATAGGGGCTTGCCTCCGATACATATGGGTCAAAGCCGTAGCTCATTACCGTAGCTTTTTTATGGTCAGGCAGGTAGGCAGCCATAACCTGTGACGGTGTTTTTTGGTATGCACCACCATACGGCATAAATGCCGATACTGTGCCTATGCTACCGTCAAACCGCTCACACAGACCACTTTTATCGCAGCTATTAAGGTCAGACACCGACTGTTTAAGTCTATCAAAAAAGGCTGTATCGCCACGGCTTGGTAATGATTTTGGCGATTCTATCTCTACCTTTACGCTACGTTTTGCACCGTTAGTATCTAGGAAACTACGCTTTAGCTCTAACACTGTCTTGCCTTCGTACAGCATGCGAAGTGTCGGCTCCTGTGTTATAGTTGCAATTATGGTCGCCTCCAGATTTTCCTGTGTGGCATAGTCCATAAAGCTTTGTGCATCCTGCTTTGTTACTACTACCGCCATACGCTCCTGTGATTCACTTATCGCAAGCTCGGTAGCGGATAGTCCATCATACTTTTTGGGCACGGCACTTAGTTCTATAGTTAATCCGTCGGCAAGCTCACCCACCGCAACGGCAACTCCGCCTGCACCAAAATCGTTACATCTTTTTATAAGTATGGATGCCTTAGGATTTGCAAACAAACGCTGTAGCTTGCGCTCCTCCGGCGCATTACCCTTTTGAACCTCTGCGCCACAGCTTTCCAGTGATTGTAGGCTATGCGATTTTGAGGATCCTGTTGCACCGCCACATCCATCACGACCTGTTCTACCGCCTAGCAGAACTACTACATCGCCATCCTGTGGGGTTTCTCTGCGCACCTGTTTCATCGGCACTGTGCCGATAACGGCACCTACTTCTAAACGTTTTGCGGCATAGCCGGGATGATATATTTCGTCTACAAGTCCGGTTGCAAGACCTATCTGGTTACCGTAGGAGCTGTATCCCTCTGATGCAAGCTCACAGATTCTGCGCTGTGGTAACTTGCCCGGCATCGTCTGCTCGGTTGGGGTTCTTGGGTCGGCTGCACCGGTTACCCTCATAGCCTGATAAACCCATGCTCTGCCGGAAAGTGGGTCGCGAATTGCACCACCTATACAGGTAGCGGCACCACCGAAAGGCTCAATCTCGGTAGGGTGATTATGTGTTTCGTTCTTAAACAGTACAAGATAATCCTCGTCACCTACCTTTGTTCTTACGGTGCAGGCATTAATCTCGGCCGATTCGTCTAAAAGCGGTAAAAGTCCATCTGCCTTAAGACTTTTAGTTCCGATTGTCGCCATATCCATTAAGGTTTCCGGCCTGTTATCCCTACCAAGGCGGCGGCGCTCGTTGCGGTAACGCTCCAGCCCTGCGGCGATATGCGCGTCCTCTACCTTAATGTCGGCAAGTTCGGTCATAAAGGTGGTATGACGGCAATGGTCCGACCAGTAGGTGTCGATAACCTTTAGCTCGGTAAGGGTGGGGTTACGCCCCTCCTTTTTAAAATAGTCGATACAGAATGCAAGGTCGGCGCCATCCATCGACAACCCCTGTTTCGCTACAAAGGCGGTAATAGCATCCCCCTCCAGCTCACAAAAACCATCTAAAATCGGTGGCAACGGATTATTTTTGCCAACTATTGCAAGGCTATCCGGAATTTCCAGCTTTGCCCTGCGGCACTCCACCGGATTTATAAGTAGCTTTTCAATTCTGCCAAGCTGCTCCTCGTTCGGAATTCCCTCAAAAATGTATATCTTTGCGCTACGCACAGTTGGGCGATTACCGCCCAGTATAAGCTGGATACACTGCGCCGCCGAGTCGGCACGTTGATCAAACTGGCCCGGCAGATATTCGGTGGCGATCATAATATCTCCCCCCTGCGGAAGCTGTTCCGAAACATTGTCGGTTACACGATCAGCAAGTACATTATAGGAAATATTATCAAACTGCTCGATTGTTAAGCCCTCTACAAGGTATCGTATTACTACCCTAACAGATTTGATGCTGTTAATATGTAAAAAATCACGTATCTCGCTATGTAGCGATAGCGCCTCGTTATCGAAGCTGTTCTTTTTCTCTATATAGATGGGATATACCATACTAATCCTCCTTGTATCTACCTATGTCACGGCGAATATAGCTGTTTTCAAAGGTTATCTTATCTGCCAGCTTGTAGGCATTATCCAGTGCCTGTGGTAGGCTGTCGGCAATTGCTACCGCACCCAGTACACGCCCGCCGGCGGTAAATAGTTTATCCCCCTGCTGTTTAACGCCTGCAAAAAACAGCTCGGTATCCTTTGGCATCTGCCCTACCGTTATCTCCTTGCCTGTCTGGTATTCTGCCGGATATCCACCCGATGCCATCACAATACAGGCAGATGATTTTTGTTTAAACTTCATCTCAAAATCGGCAAGCCTACCATCGGTAACTGCATAAAACGCATCCAGCAGATCAAAATCTATAAGTGGCAATACCGCCTGTGTCTCCGGATCGCCAAAACGGCAGTTGTATTCGATAACCTTGGGGCCATCCTTTGTAATCATTAATCCAAAGTATAGGCAACCCTTAAAGGTGCGCCCCTCCTTGTTCATAGCATCGACAGTCGGCATAAATATCTTATCCATGCACAGCTGCTCCATGTTGGCATCATAGTATGGATTCGGGGCTATTGCACCCATTCCACCTGTGTTTGCACCGGTATTGCCCTCCCCTATCCTTTTGAAATCCATGGAGGATGTAAGGGGTTTAACCGTCTTGCCGTCCACAAGGCAAAGCGCCGATACCTCCGGACCGGTCATAAACTCCTCTACCACTACACGGCTACCGCTGTTGCCAAATATACGCTTTTCAAAAATGTCCTGCATTGCCTCTTCGGCCTCTTCGTAACACTGTGCAAGAATAACACCCTTACCAAGCGCAAGACCATCCGCCTTTATAACCGCTGGGTAGCTATCCTGTGATTTAATATAGCTAAGCGCATCCTGTGCATTATCGAATATCTCATAGGCGGCGGTAGGGATACCGTACTTTTTCATAAGCCCTTTAGAGAATACCTTGCTACCCTCTATCTCGGCGGCGGCGGCGGTAGGGCCAAAACAGGGTATACCCTTTTCGGTTAACCTATCCACTGCACCAAGTACCAAAGGGTCGTCCGGTGCTATTACGGCATAGTCTATCTTGTTGCTAAGCGCGAAATCTGTAATGCCATCAATATCGGTTGCCTTAATATCAATATTTGTTGCATATTTTGCGGTTCCGGCATTGCCGGGCAGTGCAAATATCTCACTTATCTTTTTATTCTTGGATAGGTAGTGTAGCATTGCGGCCTCACGTCCGCCGCTACCGACAATCATTAACTTCATTAAAATATAGTCCTTTCGCCTTAGTGATGGAATAATCTAATACCACAGAATGCCATCGCCATACCATAACGGTCGGCTGTGGCAATAACCTCATCATCCCTTACCGATCCACCGGCCTCGACAATATAGGTTACGCCGCTCGCGGCAGCACGTTCGATATTATCGCCAAACGGGAAAAATGCATCGCTGGCAAGGCTTAAACCTTTAAGGCCAGCAAAATACTCCTTGCGCTCCTCGGCAGTAATCGGATCGGGTTTTTCGGTGAATATATCTTTCC
>CAYJKW010000075.1:0-10337 GCA_964370765.1 uncultured Oscillospiraceae bacterium | reverse complement strand
TCTGTGTAATAGAATACCACGTGTCAAATTGTATTGATGTGATTTCCACATCGTTGATGGGACTACTGGTAATTCTATTGGCAATGTCTAAATTTTTATAGCTTCTGATTACCCCAAAAAGGTTGTTTGCATATGTGCCATTATCAGTGCCATACACATATTTTGCGTCTGCGATTTGAGTAGCTTGATATTCAACCTCAATCTGAAAATTATCCGTCTCGGGCAAAACAACTCTGGTGTCTATCCACTGTGTTCCGCTCGCCTCTAAGTAGTCAAGATATTTTCCGAGGTCTTTACTACCGTAAATCAGCTCATTATATACGGATTTATAAAGTGGTATACCTTCTTTTAAATGCCGTATAACAGCATTTTTTATCATGGTTGCACCACCCATTCCTTTTGGTTATTAAGCATGTATACCGCACCGGCATCGGCACTATCTGCCGTTGTGCCGGTGATATATATTATCGACCCCGCCGGATATGCCGTTCCGATATTTGCTATATCTGCCGTTGTATCTGCCACAAGCGACACTACATCGTTATCCTTGCTTATTCCTGCTGCTATTCTGTGACCCATAATATTCTCCTTTTTTTATATTTTTGTGTATTCAACTATAAATGTTGGTGTATACCCCGAGAGTGGCGTGGACAAAGCGTTTAGTTCAATCTCTTTGTCAGCGTTTACATAAAAAAATGTAATAAGCCCAGACAAGTTTGGAGTTCTTTGAAGTTCTGCATTACTTAACATTAAATCTAAAGACACCACAGAATCAATATTGCTACCACTTAAATCATACTTTGTAACTGCGGTAGATGTTAAAACGGCACCTACAACAATTTTTCTATAAACAGGTTTACCGTCAATCCAAACTTTATTAGTAAGAGTTTCTTCTGTGCTGTAAACATCTTTTGGTATTTCAACCTTTTCGGTTACATTAAAATTTATTGTATTGGTTGCGTGGTCTAAAATAAAGCTGTACCATTTTCCTACAAGTAAACTGATTTCGTTATCACTGCCGTTAACAACTTCATAGGTTTTATCGGAAATAATAAAGCTTGATGGAGCCGCTGAGGTTACCGATTTAAATTGACCATTAGAACCAACAGTAGTTAAAGTGGTCAGCGTATGCACGTTGTTAGAATATTCATGTATATAGGTGTGAGTGCCGTTACTCGCAACCCCTGCTTCGGTTGCAAAGCTAGCAAGTTGTGTACTAAAAGCAGTCCCTGCATTGTTAGCATATGATGCCTCTTGCGCAAAATCCGCCCTATCTACGCTTCCATCTGCATTTGTGTCGTATACACTGCGGTACATGTCGCCTCCGCCACTGCTTCCGCCACTCGCCGTTATGGTTACCGATCCATCATCGTTTTTAACAACAACAACGTTCTCACCAGGCCTTATTCCGTCCTGTGTAAGTGCGCCTATTAAATCTGCCGTAACCGAATGTGGATTGTCCACCCTCTCCTCATGGGTGATAAATCCCTCGGCTAAGATGTTGTGCCGCTCGGCAATAAGCTTAGGCAGCTTATCAAATACCGCTTTGTTGTTTTCGGGATTACCCTCTAATACTGTCGGTGCCGATGCAACATTGTTTGCTGCAATCTCTTCCGGTGTTATTGTATACTTACTCATACTGTTTTCCCCGTTAAATAAAAACTCTTTTCTATCTGAACCAGTGCAAAGCTGTTTCTTTGTTCTCTGCTTTCTAGCTCATACTGTAAAGTTCGGTATTTTTTTACCCTAAGCTTTAATCTTTGTGGTCTTGTTGCGGAACTCGAGTTGAAATCCATTCGATTAAAGTTAATGCTTTCAAACGTAAACATTGAGGATGAAAGCTCAATGTCTTCAAGCGATTCAAGTCGTCCCTCGTCGGTATTAACCCTAATATTTACTGTGCTTACCCCAAAAGGTTTAAGTGCTATAGACTGTCCTTTTTTACTCAAACTTTTTCGGTACGATCCGGACCCGTCATCATCCTGCTTTGTTTGCACAAAATAATGTATTGCCTCGTCACCGTCGAGATAATCCTCCATGCCTCCATCATCACGAAACATGCAGTATTTTCCGTCGGCAGTGCCAAAATACAAATCATCCTCTACCGTCATGTAACAATTTGGATTAAATCCCTGCCAAAAATATCCGTCATATGCGTTTTGCCTTTGCACATCTATAGCCTCTCCACGCCGAGCATCTAAAACATAGGTGTTACCGTTAACCGACAAAAGATAATATCCACCCCACGGTGTTGCTATGGCCGTCTTTAAGTTAGGTTCTTTGGTTAACCGAGGGTTAATCCAGTAGGAACGCTCTTGTAATGTTGCTGCTTGGTTTAATGCACTGGAGATGATAGCATATATTCCTGTTTGCGATAAAAACAATGGTTCATCTAAAACGCTTGCAAATGCATAGGGAGAAACTGCACCTACGCCCACCATTCCGATATTTGTGGTAAAATATGTGTTCTGCTCTGTCACCGTTCCATTGCGTATGTATATAGTGACATCTTGGTCGTTTTGTTCCTTAAGGATAACAAGATAGTTATAATACTTAAGATATCCAACTATAGCCGTGTTGTCGTTTCCTGCTATGCCGTAGTTTAAATCGGGGAAATAATTTGGTTGGTTGGGTTCGCTCCACCAATCATAGGACTTATAGTCGGGGTTACGTGTCAAAAAATTTCTGAGTGCTCCACCTACACCGTACTCTTCAACTAAGTTGCAATTTGTAATTTTTTCGGCATTACCCTCAACCGTTTTATAGTAGGTTATGAATAAGTTGTCTGTACCATCAACAGGAGCTTTGGGTGGTGCTGTATTAAATGTCACCTTTCCGGTGTCTCTGTCGACCGTAAATCCTAAATCCCCGGCAATGCCTTCGGTATATGTTTTTTCACCCTCTTCTAATATTTCAATAATTTCTATTGTAGTTGCATCTAATTTTTTAGAGGGTAGCTGAAAGATTGTTGCGGTACCGTCTCCATATGCCTTATGAATTCTACCGGGCTGTAAAAGGTTTACCGCTTCTAAAATTGTTCCACCGCCTTCGTGCGATGCCGCTATAGTGACAACAGGTTTATATGCAATTGTCAATATACTGTCTACAATGTAATCGGTGTCGTAGTCTATATATAAAAATTTTCCGCCGCCGAGAACAAACCCGACCGTTCTAACCTCTATCGGTGTTTCCGGTGCAATAAGTGGTTTTTCTTGATACTGCGAAAAAAATATCTCTGTTTTAACTGTGGGCATCTCACTGTATATTATCCTGTATTCACCATCGGATAAAGCCCATAGGTTAACGCCTTCATGTATAAAAATTCTAAATGCACCGCCAATATATCCACGCTTTATGGAGTATATAGCACCCTCAAACTGCTTTAACACCTTGTAGCCCTTGCGCCCTTCTAATGTTCCCCTTGTGTGAGATATCATGTTAATAAGCTCGGGGCATCTGTTTTCGGGGCAGGTGTAGGCATCGTGCACGTAATCAACCCCACGCCAATCGTTATAGCGTGTTGTCGATATGTCGGGCGGTTGCGAAACCGGAGGGTTTTCGTTTGCAAATACAGGCATCTTTTAAAACCTTTCGTTAATAAACATCTGTATGGGGTTTTCTGCACTTTTGCCGCTTTGCTTTAAACTTACCTTGGTGCGATAGTTAAAGCCAGCCCTATCCACCGAGACTTCATTTTCATCTATCAAATACTCGGCGTAAAATTGTTCTAAAAATGCGTAGTATAAATCGGTCGGTATGTCTATCTCGGTGCTGTCTACAGTCACCTCTATAAAATGTCGTTTGTAATATATAACCTTTTGCGATGTGGTTCGGGGTAATCTTAAAATGTGCCCTTCTTTGTTGGGCACAATCTCATAATCATTAAGAGCGTGCCATTCTCCATCGTTGCCTACCTCCTCAAACTTTGCCTCCATAAAGGAGCAAAACGGATAATAGGTCCCTTGCCTTGTCAATTCCTTGAAGTCATACTCTATGGATGCCGAGTATTCCGGTATGTCTATAATGTCTGCGGAGAGTAGCTGATTATATATAGCAGCTCCCCTAATGTAAAATTGGTAATCACCGTAAAACTCTATACGGCTGTCACCTTGTAAAAAACCTCTGTAGGGTGTGTATTCCGAGTTGTCAAAATCGGTCACCGTCTCGGTACCGTTTGTTATAACCTTAAAACTTCCGACTCCCTGCGTCTCAAAGTAATAAGCTTTACCTTTACCGGTTAGCGTTAAGGGGGAGCCGGCAACAACTAAGGGGTCGTTGCCGCCGGCTATCACGTTGTCAATCTCAGCGCCGTCGATAACATGCCTCGCCGTGTACCTCTCGGGAAAATTTGAGTGTACATAATCAAGTGCTTTATTGGCCGCAGTATAAAAATACTCCGTCTTGTCGCTGTCCTCCTCCGCATCCACGTAGGAAAATAAGTCACCTCTCAGCTTAGCAAGTGTTATCATATAAATGGCCATTCCTTTCTTGATGTTGTTCCATTTTTGCGTTTTAAACTAAAATGGAACAACTCGGAAGTTTGAAAACTTTTTTCAAACTTTATCCTCTATAATCTCAACGTTGTAATATACATCATTTTGGTAATGGTTAAAGCCTATCACCTCCATGGTCTGACCACCTTTTATAAACCTATCACCAATCTTATACTTTTTCTTTTTGCTGTAAGGCTTTGTCTCGGGTGGCTCTTCGGGGGTTGTCGGAGGTTCGGGATGCTCTGTAGGCTCTGTCGATAGCTCCTCGGGTGGCTCTTCGGGGGTCAAAACCTCCTCTAACATCTCATCTGTTAACTCCTCCGAAAGAGGTGTAGTGCTTTTTTTCATTTTTTTACTCCTTATAATGCAGTACCGCCGGTGCTACCACCGATAGCAAATGCCCTAAAGTTGTGGAACATAGCCGCAAACCTCGAACGACCGTAAATATCAAGGTTATGTGTAGTAGGCAACTCGGACGAGCTTGTCTCTAACTTTACCCTATCGCCCCATACTGCACCGCCTGCCATATTGTTGAAATCTGTGTCGGCAATAATAAACTCGGTAGTGGCAAGAGCATCGTTTAACAGTGGTGTACAGATAACTCTCCACGTACCAAACAGATAGTTAAATCCGTTGTTAGAAGTGTCCGGATCAAGGGACGCACCAACTACTGCAAAGATATCTTTTTTAAGTGCCGAAATGTTGGGGATAACTATGGTGTTAGGTGCTACACCGGCAATGGCTCCGTTGTCTGTTTTGAAGTTTTCCATTCTTGTTGCAATCTCGCTCAAAGTGTCAGCAGAAAACGCATCCGCAAACTTGTTGCTCTGCAAAACGGTATCGTCAAGCTTGTTTGGGTGGGAGGTGGAAAACAATGCAACACCATCGGCTGAATTACCGTTAATGGTTACGTTGGTGCCGGCAGCATTTGCCATGGTTGCGCTTCCGGTTTTTCCTGCCTTAAACATGGTTGCCCTGTAAACTTCACGTGTGCGATAGTAGCTTTGGGCAAACATCTGTGCTTTTCTTTTTATCTGAGATGTTCTGTTATCCTCCATCATAGTCTTTGTTATTTGAATGGAGTTTGTCCACTCTAAAAAGTCAACCGTACTGGAAAAACCTTCCTGCACCTTAGAATCAGCGTAGTTTGTTCCCTCGGAAGTGATTTTAAAATCACCCACACCAACTTCATCGGTATACTTCATGCCAAAACCGTCGGCATCCTCTTCGGTAAACAGTGCTTCAAGTACCGAGAACTTACCTTTGAAATCTGCCTCGGCATCGTTTATAACTTTGTATACCGGATAAAGCGATTTACCTCTAAAGGTATCCATGAGGTTGTCGCTTGCCTTAATAAGTGCCATTATTTACCTCCTTTACTTCTCAAATCTTTACCCTTAACACTCTCAACCTTTGCCTGTGTTTTCTGCGGGAAAACCGCTTTTACGTCCTTTGCTCCGCCGGAGTTAACACGGCCGGCATAGCCTTTCATCTCTTTCATTTATTTTTTCCTTTCATCTGTTCGGTATAGTCCGCTATTGCATCCGCTTTGGAATACCCATATCTTGCATATTCCTTCATAATGTCGGGCGGTATATTAATAGCGGAGGATTTGTTTGTCTTGCTTCCAACAGGTTTTACATGTGCAATCCCGGGCGATGTCTTGTCGGTGTGATAAATATTATATATCTCTTTAGGCTCATACCCTGCGGCAATTAAATGGCTAACCTTCACTCGGTCGGTCTGTGGAACATCGTCAAAGTAGTTGCCACCTTTTGCAGCGAAATAATCCGCAACTCGATTAAATGCAATCTCGGCAGTCTGCCGTACCTTCTGTTGTTCCTGTGTCGCAATCATCTTTTCATACTCATCAACCTTTGCGGCTTTTGTGAGTATGTCAACCGATACACCTGTTTCCTCGGCTTGCTGTTGTAATGCCTGCTGTTGTCGCTGTTGGTTTAATGCCTTCATGGTTTGGAGCTGTTCCCTAAGGTTGGCACCGGGTATACCCATTTCATTCAAAACGGTATAAGCCTGCGTTTCACCGTCAAGTAGTGCCTTTTCTCGTTCCCTAAGTTCCCTAAGTTCCTTTTTTCGATTAAGGTCAGCATACTTTGCCCTCTCTTCGGGTGTCTGCTCTGTGGACTTTTCAGCCGTATCCTCCGGCAACGCTTCCTGCGTGGTTTCCTCGGTTAACTCCTCGTTATCCTCGGTGGACTTTTCAGCCGTGTCCTCGGCGGTGGTTTCCTGCGTGGTCTCTTCGGACTTTTCAGCCGTGTCCTCGGCGGTGGAGGTTTCTCCAAATTCCTTTTCGAAATCCTCTCTTGTGTAATCATTTTCCATGATAATTCCTTCTCCATTTTCAGGCTATTGGTGCCAAAATATAACTTATGTTATATCGTCGGGTATGGGTTCTTGTGGTGCCATCTTTTCTGCACCTCCAAATCGTGATTGATTGTACTCCTTACAATCCGGGTTAACGCATTTTATAACTGCTATGGTGTATCCCTGTGTCACCGCCTCGGGGGTATCGTCGTTTTCATACGCTATAATCGAGCGGTCTATCCTAAGGCTTGCGGTGTTACAGCTCGGGCATACATCGTCCGGCGGTTTAAAAGGCTTGCGGGCTAACAGCTCCTGCAACGTCAACGGTATCACCTCCCATCATCTGTTGTACTTGCATCATTTGTTGTTGCTGTGCAAGCATTTCCTTTTCCTCTTTTACCTTAGTCTCCCAATATTCCACCTGTCGGGTAGAGCCGGGGAAATCTAAATACTGTCGCTCCTTCCATAGGTTAAGCCGTGCCTCTGCTGTGGCAGGGTCTCCGTACAAACCGGAAGAGAAATCCTGTGCTATATTTTGTAAAACCTCACTGCGGTTGTTGGGATTAATTCCGGTTTCGTCTACAGAGAAATTAAATCTATCCTCATAAAACAGATTGCCGCTTTCATCAAAGTCTAAAAAGTCTAATCGGCTAAACTTAAAGCTTTGCTCTTTATTGTCGGGGTTAGCATACACATGATCACCATCATCAAAGGCAAGCATCGCTTGAAATATGCATCTGTAGATGTTAGAGAAAAACACATTTTTTAGCGATTGTGTCATTCTATGTATGCCTGCACTCTGCGAAATTTGCGCTTCTTTGGCTCGTCCGCTCTGTGCGGTGCTGTCGGGTTTGCCTTGGTAGCTGTCGGTAACGCCTAAAACCGCTTTGGCGTATTGATAAGATTGATTAAGGACGTAATAGTCAGCTTGTGAGTTGAATTCAAATGCAATGGACTTCATCATAGCAAGCTGGTCGGGTGCCTCTACCGATAAAACCCTGCCCATAACGTTGGAGAGTTCAAAGCTCATACTCTCCGGCTTGGTCATTATGTAGCCGGAATTAACCATCTTTTCTAAAATCTTGGTCGATGCAATGTTCATACCCTCTTGAAGGGAACGGATAGCCTCACAATCACTCTGCCCAAATAAAGCCCCTGCGTTGGTCTCGTTTTTTCTCACCGCTATCGGTGCCGATTTTATTGTGTAATAAGGGATAACACGAGGTTCCTGTGCTATTGCAGGTGCATATACCGGTGTGCCGGTCAGTATGTTTGTGCCTATAATCTGATTTATCATAACAGGCTCACCGTTATCGTCCATTACCGGCACGGTAGCACTGATATCATGATATCTCGTTTTAAGCGGTCGCATCAAAGGGATACCCTCTCGGGAGGTCTTAACCTTTTTAGCATCACAATCACAGCTTGTCGACCCACATTTACTGCACAACTCGTCTTTTCTTGCATAGTAGTCCTCGAGGTTTGCAAGCTCAATATTTCCTACATATGCAAAATGTGCCCATTTGCCGTTAAGTTTGTAAAACATCAGTATGAGAGTTACTATGTCCTCATTATCCTTGTCAGCCTCGCTCTCATCGTTTGTGGTTTCGTTGGTAATTTCCGCCCGAAATTCCTCACCATACTCGTCTATGATTGAGGTCTTTGTCCTGTCCTGTATGATAAAGTAGTAATCCATGTTATCTATGCGGTCAATGTCCGGTTGTGGAAAAAACTCGGTTGCCTTTATATGCTCAACGCTAACAGCTCCGTCTTTATAATCGTCCGACAGCAGATACTCAACACTTGCCACGCTCCCACCGGTGATATAACTCTCACGCTCCCATAGGTCGTTAAGTTCCTCAAAGGGTATGCGATCTATCTCGTTATGTAGCATTGCCGTGATAGTCCGTGCTCTCTCTCGGTTTACCACGTTGTCTATCTGGGGCTTTACCATCGGCACAGGTATGTCAATGCGTAGCTGTGCGTCAATTAACTCTCGGGTTGCATTGTAGATAAGCCCAAAGGTATTGTCTTTTGCATGACCTGTCAAACCTGTTTTATACTGTGCGGTAGACTTTTTAGCCTCGTTGCGAAACGCCTCATGCCTGTCTTTTGCCTCGGTGTACAGCTCACTGGCAGTATGGATATTCATTTTTTCTTTAAAAATCATAAATCCCTCAATTTCGGTATTCCGCCGTATCTCTTAATTATCATCGCCTTGGTGGCTTTATCCGCTTTGACATAATCCTCATATACATCTTTTGCCACAACAACCCTAACATCGGTGGATGCAATCTCATAGCTCTGTTGCTCTCGTATCTTGTTTGCTATCATGTCAGCAAAAAGACAATCGTCATGTCCGCCACTGCGGTGGTTCGGTCTGCTTTTATCGTCATACTCCCACTCTCGGGCCTCAATGAGTGTCTGCTTATCGCATATGCTGTTAACATCCTCGTTTATCATCTGTGCATAAAGGGTGTAGAGTATTGGCCTTGTGTTGCCGTCGGTTTTCCAACCATACTTCTCCTGTGTTGGCTTGTTGTAACCGTCAAAAATTGTTCTCACGTACTGTCGGGGATATCTTAACCGTTGTAGCTCTATAACCGGCTGTAGATTAAAATTAACCTCAATCCCTATTAGTGCTCTGTTGTAGTACATGCCGAGACAATAAAGCTGGTCGGTGTATGGACTGCTATCACTACCGATAGCCATGTGTAAGGTTGCCACCTGTTTTCCGGTGTCGTTTCTGCGAACGCTTGCGGTATATGCATCACTTCCGTCTCCGGCAGTGTCTCCACCTATAACATAAGGGATGTTTGGTTTAACCTTTTCGTAAATCTTTATGTTAGAGCCTTTAAATATGCGGTATCCCTCAATCCTGTCTCTATCTTCCGGGGTTTTCCATGTAGGTGAAAAGGTGATTTGCTGTATCGGTTCCGGTAAGTCCGCTAATCTCTGGGTTAACTTTTCGGTATCAAATACCGGTCTACCGGAGGTTATAAAAGCTTCCTCCGCTGTGCATGGGTATTCCTGTCGTATCTTTGCAGGGTCGATGTATGTTAAAAACTGTTGATAGTACCAATGCCGCTTTGCAGTGGAAATATTTTTACTCTTTAGCCACCTAAGCCGTTCACCAATCCAGTCTGCACCCTGTTCCGCTTTGCTCAAAGTCTCTCGCTGTTCGGCGGTTTTTACAGGTGTTGAGTATTCCGAGGTCAGCCACCAAGGGAAAAACAAGTTAACTCCGGGGTGTTTGTCCCACATAACTTTAAACTCGTTAAAGCCGTTTGCCGTGGTCTCGTAAATTGAGATGCAGTCCGAGGTCATTGATGGAGTAAGAGCCGATTGTATAACGCCTATGTTTTTCCAAAAGGCACATTCAGAACCATGGAAAAAATTTAAGGTTCTCGACCTCGCTAAATCGTCCGATGCAACCGCCACACTCCAAGAGGAGTTTAATACGTCAAACTGTAATTCTTTACGGCTGTTATACTGCTCATGCGGATGCATGTTAGGTGG